>CAZLBV010000236.1:0-4041 GCA_964557845.1 uncultured Eubacteriales bacterium
CCACTGGAGCTGTGATTATCGATCACTGCATCGACATCACTGAATAATCCTGCCCGAACCATATACGGCCTGCTGATCAGGGTTTCTTCGGCCGGAGAACCATACACCCGAATGGTGCCTTCGATCCCATATTTATCCATGGCGTTTTTTACAGCAATGGCAGCAGCCGAGGCAGCCGTGCACATAGTATTGTGGCCGCATCCATGTCCGGGAGCACCGTCGATCACCGGATCCTGATAAGGAACCCTCCCCTTTTGAGACAACATGGGCAGCGCATCAAATTCACCTAGGATTCCAATCACCGGTTTTCCGGAACCATAAGAAGCTACAAAACAGGTCGGCATTCCCGCCATTCCCCGTTCCACGGTGAAACCAGCAGCCTCGAGTTTATCTGCTAAGAGTTTAGAAGAATTAAATTCCTGCATTCCCAATTCAGCATAAGACCAGATGGTGTCAGATATGGCTCCAAATTCTTCGATTATCTCAGGCTGACTCAGCCAGTCAAGAATCAGCTTTTTTTCCTTACCGATCTTTTCACCGGAGACAGCGTTCAAAAAACTTCCGAAAACAAATACTGATAAAAATAAAATCATCCAGGAATAATGCTTTGATCTTTTCACGTTGATCTTACCTCCTTAAAATGAAAGATTTTTACATCAACACCTAAAGCTGAATAATAAGCTAAAAATGCAAAATCACGATCTATTGTTTCCTCTCCCAGGAACCATCCGGTTTCTGAATCCACCATCCCGGTCGGGCTTTCCTTATCCAGTTTCCGGCAAATATTTTCTGAATACGGGGGATCTGACTCTGGTCGATATCAAGAGCAGCAGCCACTTCCCTATAGAGATCTTCCCGGTCCTTATTTTCCTCTTTAACCAGATTCCTTAATTCCGCCCTCTCTTTCAGGTTGAGATCGTCTTCACTCCTCTTATCTACATAACCGTCATTTCCCTCTCCGATATGACCGCTGTCATAGAAAGGCACCAACTGGGGGAATCTATCCCGCATCGATCTTTTTAAAGCTCTGATGGTAGGGGTGGAAACAGTGGTTTCTTCCTGACCGAAAAGAGCAGGCACAAGAAAAAATGAGGCTGAATTCATCTGCCCAATAAAGGCTGAGATCTTTTTTTCTTCCTTTTTTTCCTCATTTTCTCTGATATCATTTACTATTTCTTCTGCAGTTTTTTGCACAGCCGCTTCCGGAAAATAAATATTTACGGTAATACAAGCATAAAAGATCAGGATCATTCCTATGCTTATTGAAATTTTAAAAAACCTGTCCCTCATAATACACCTCTCTTCATTAGATATGTAAAAACATTATATCAGAACAATCCGGCGAGGTCATGAGGATTTTCCTATTCTCTGCAAACGGTTCATCATATCTTGAAAACTGATCAGATTGTCCGGTTCGGCATTGACCACGCTGATACCAAAGATCCAGTCTTTTTTCACCAATATTTCTTTCCCATTTTCTTTAATGGTACCTCTTAGAGTAAAATTATCATTCTTCAAAGAACAGAAAATCCCGATCTTTTTATATCGAAAACTGGACACAAAATGAGAAAGCAGTTCCGCGGAACCCATGCTGGTTTTTTCCCCTGAACTCAAAATGGAGATGTCATCCACTGCTTTCATGCTGAATCTCTGCGGCATTCCTTTTTTTTCGACTGAATCGATCCGGAGAGAAAACTGCTCCGGCTGTCCGTAAGAAACAGCAAGATCATTCACCTCACCCTCAATAAATCCGGTGACTTTACCGAAAGCCATCGAGTCGGTCAATTTTTCTAAATTGAAATTTCTGAATTCAAGGTCACAAAAAAAAGTCCTGTTCTTGGAAAAAGGCCTGTCGATCTTGACATCTGTTACAGTGGCTCTACCTTGAAATACATCGATTTGCATCTGCCCCGCTGTTGTTATTTTCTGCTGATCGATCGTAATCCTGGGCATATCGACATGGAAGATTCCATTCAGGGGAAGATCCGGTTTCTCTGGAACGAGCCGTTCGATCTTGCCTCCCTGGAGCAGAAGAGCGGTAACTCCATTAAAAGATCTCCGGTATCGATCAAACCTGACCAGTGAATTATAGATAGAAGCCGTGCCCTCATAGAGCTGTATTTCCACAGGCTTTGAAAGAAAAAGATTGCGGGCAGCTAAAAGGTCCAATTGAATCCGGTCGAGATTAAGACCATTGACCTGTAGATGTCCAATCTTGAGCGATCCCCGCTCAAACCAGAAATCATCCCATGCAGAAAATGGAGAAAAACCCATTTCCAGGAAAAAAGGCAAATCCACATCCAGACCCGAAAGGAGAATCTTTTTGGCAGGGGCCTCGAAAAAACCATTATGAAAGCCGATATTCCCTTTAAAGGATAAATCCGGTCCTCTTTTCCTTATATCAATGATAACATCTCCTTCTCCTTTGATCTGAATGTCTTGAGAATCCTCATTGAATTCTTGGCCTACAAAACCAAGGAGCTTGACTGGATCGATCCGGGCAGCTTTCAAGGAAAGATCGGCCGATAAGGGATCACCCGCCGCAATCCGCCCTTTGCCATTAATATCTCCCAAAAGTTCTGTCTGCAGAGTAAAAGAATCTATATCTAAGACTTTTTGCCTAGCGTCTAACCAGCCTTGAAGATCAGTTTTAACCAAATGGTCCTCCCATTTGACATATAAATCCCTCAGCAGAGTCTCCCCCTGGAAAAGAGACACTTCAAGGGAAAAAGGCATCCGGCTTTCATCTGGAGTCAACCCGGCTTGTATCGCTAGATCCAGCGAAATGGATTCGCCCGCTATGGAAAAAGTGGGATCATGGAAGCTTAATTCATTAAGCTCGGTTTTTGTCTTTAGATCAAAATCATATACATTCCTTCCAGCGGCACTGAGTTCAAAATGGAGCATTCCTTCCGGTTCCCAGACCGACAAATCATCGGGAATAAATGCTCTGAATCTTGTTATAGCGTCCGAGACACGGATGTTTGGAGATAGCAAATAAAAGGAATTCTTGCTGCTTGGATCAGGAGAGAATCTCGCTATCACTTTGAATTCACCTAAAGGGGGTAAAACCATATCCAGGGTATCTGCATGAAAGACACTATTTTTGAGATCTCCGCTGATAGAACCATTAATTTGAATTTCTTCCTGCTTCCAGGAGCGATCTTTATCATCATAGGAAAACTCTTTAAGAAACCCCACCAGCTCTAAGATCTGGATCTGCTCCCGGCTGCCTGAGAGCGGAAGGTTCAGATCTAAGCCCTTTAACTCCCAGCCATTCCCTCTAATAAGTCCCTGGCTACAGGTTATCTCCCCATTAAATTCTTCCTGTTCCTGGGATGCTTTAAAAGCTATTCCGGCACCCACCATAAGGGAAGAAGATACTTCCTTGTAAGTCAACTCTACACGGGAAGGATCAAGAGCCAGATCTCCCTCCACACTGTAGTCCATATCAGCTTCTTTTTTGTACAGCCAACCCTTTAAATCAAGCTCTGCCGATCCTTTAACATAAAGAGTCGACAACTGGGCAGGCAGATAGGGCCGCAAAGGATCCAGAATATTTTTTAATTCCGGCAGTTTTATATGCGGATTAAAGGAAAGAAAAGATCGACCGGAGATGTCGATAGTCATCTTACCTGTTAAATCGCATATTTGGGGGATCATTAAAGACAGGTCACTCACGTCCGCCCGTTTTTTTAGATCAGATTTAACGTTAACATTAAAATTAAAATGATCCGGAAGAAACAAGAGTTCATTTCGAGAGGAAGAAAAAGATTGGTTTTCAAGAGTAAGATCTGTTTCCAATAGGGGTGACGGCAGTAAATCCAAATGACCGGTTAAATTCATGGTCCCGCCGGCATTCAATAAAGGTGATGAAATCTCTGTGCTATACTTTCGGCTCGAAAAGGAAAAATCTAATCCCTCACCACCTATCCTGGATAAAATAGTCAATTCCGCACCTTCCCAATTCAGCTTTTCCTCTTTGGATAAAACCAGGCAGGCAGATATATTCTTAAGGTTTAACCGGTTGACACGGTTGAT
>CAZLBV010000237.1:0-9563 GCA_964557845.1 uncultured Eubacteriales bacterium
ACTGCTGCCCTGGCAGGAATGCCTACAGCGCGGCAGAGTGCAGTCATTAAAACCGTATGCTCAGAACAATCTCCTTCTTTATTCTTAATAGTCTCCTTGGCCGAGGCAAATCCCACATCATAATTGGGGGTCAGTTCTCTTTCGATCCATTCCGCGATCCGTTTGGCTGCTCTCCAGGAATTCTTTTCGCTCCCGATAATTGACTGCGCAGTTTGGACGACCAGCGGATCATCAGACTGGACAAAATTGGTAGGCTGCAGATATTCATGGAGATCGGGTTCTACAACCGGAAGAGTCAGCGCATCTTTTTCAGAAAAAATAACCGACTCCGTCTCTATGACAGCCATTGAGTCCTCCCATTCGATCAGCTTCAAATTTATTCCGTCATAAGGGAGGGTCCTTATCCGTTCCTCAGAAATACCGGAAATTTTAAAAACTACTTTCTGGACAGATTGGGGATTTTCCCATATGACATTGGACTTGACTACAGTAGAAAAGGCAATATCAAAATTCTCTTTGACCGGAGCCATAGCTTTTTCCTGAGGCATCCGGATCGATGTGGTCGATAAAAAACCCGTCTTCATCTCAGATTTCCAGATTTCGCCATTTTCATCCAGCCAATCATCGGATTCAACCGGCATGATCATATTTATCTTAGAGCGGACATGCCACAGCTCCTTGTGTTCACCCAGGATCAAAACTTTTTCTTTTCCCAGCACCTTAAAAATGCAGTCACTGAGATCATAGGAGATCGGATCCAATATCTTAAAGGAATACTCAGCACCGGGTTTAAATCCATCTTTTTCGGCGATCTCTTCAATGGGAACCCCCAGGTAAAACTTTTCCCTGTAGGGCATTTCCTTAACTCTCTTGCCTCCTATACTAAATACAACTTTATCTGATCGGATATCTGCCTCGATAATGGTTTCGCTCTCCGACATCTTGGTGCGCATCACAGTTTTCAAGGGATTGCCGTCCATATCAAAATAGGATTCCTGAACAGAAAAAATATCGATAGGATTGCTCCCCAACCGGGAAACGCGCATGTTGGATTCATTCACGTTCTTAAGCAGGGTTTTCCCGTGTTCCTGAATATATTCTTCCTTCAGATAGTTATAACCGATCTTAACACCCTGCATGTATAATCCCATCCAGATCTCGGTGCTGGTCTCTTGAGATTTTTCAGCCCGGATAAAAACAAGGCTGACCAACAAAAAACCTATGAGGAACCATGCTTTCTTTGTCATTATCTGCCTTCTGCTTTTATGGTGTTGGACACCTCGATGACCTGATTGAAGACCCGCATGATGTTTCCGCCCCAGATCTTCTGGATCTCTGCTTCTGAATAGCCGCGGCGCAGAAGTTCCTCGGTAATATGATACATCTGACTGACATCTTCACATCCTTCGATCGTACCGCCCCCATCAAAATCAGTACCGATCCCGACATGGTCAACCCCGATAAGGTCGACGACATAATCGATATGATTAACCAAGTCTTCAAGGGTAGCCTGCTGCCGGGGATATTTTTCCATAATTGCCATATACTCCTCACGCATTTTGGCCATGGTCGCTTCATCATTGATCTCGCGGCGGGGCCCGTACTTATTTTGAATCTCCTGCAGGGCCTTATCCCTCTCCGGATTTGGTTCTTCCTGTCTTAAATAACTTGAGACCATTGTGATCTGGATCACTCCCTGTTTTTCAGCCAGAAGTTTGAGCATATCATCGGAGAGATTGCGCGGGGCATCGCACAAAGCCCTAACACATGAATGGGATGCGATCACCGGCGCCTTAGAGTATTCGATCGCATCATAAAAGGTTTGATCTGAAGTATGCGAGAGATCGATCATGATCCCCAGCCGGTTGCATTCGGCCACCACTTCTTCTCCGAACTCAGTCAATCCGTTATCTTCAGGATCCTGCCGGTCTGTGGAAGAATCACAGATATCATTGTCGCTGGAATGACAGAGAGTGATATAGCGAACCCCCTGATCATAAAATTTCTCGACCAAGCTAAGATCCGTGCCGATGGGATATCCGTTTTCCATTCCGATAAAAGCTGCGCGTTTTCCCTCTTTTTCCAGTCGGTAGGCATCATCCGGAGTCAAGGCCAGACTCACTACTTCGGGATTGTCCTCACACATTTTGTGGATCGCCTCCAGGGTGAGGAAGGCTCTATCCGTAGCTGCTTTGGTGGCTTCAGGAGTTCTCGGCCCCTGCCCGATATATACGGCAAAAAACAGAGCATCCAATCCCCCTTCTTTCATTCGGGGAAGATCGATCAGACCACTTCCCCTCTGGCCAGGTTCGTGCCGTTCGGCAATATTCCAATCACCCCGGACCATCCGCATAGGAGTATCGCAGTGGGTATCCACGGTCAGGACCCTATCATGTACAGCCCGGGATTCCTCCGGAGAAAATTCTTTGGTCTGCTCTGTCTGACAGGAATTAAACAGGATTAAGATGAAAATCAATCCTGTCTTGGATAAAAACGATATTATTCTTTTCATGATATATCCTTTCTAATAATTTAAAAACCTGATGATCACCACTTTCCATCCATCTTAAACTCAGCCGCTCCCATCCAGAATCCTGATCTAGTCACAGAATCATACTGGGATTGAAGCATGTCATAATGAAATTTTTCTTCTTCTGCAATTTCAAGAAATATTTTTCTGGCTACAGGATCATCTGAATTTCTGGCAGCATTCTCAAAAAATTGGATGGCATCTTGTTCCAATTCCATCCCGACTCTTATGGCCTCGGTCTCTCCTTTACTTTCTTCCCGGCGCATGTTGGCTTTAAGCTTTTCTATCAGTGGAACACTGCCGGCGGTATCGGCTGCTTTCACATACTTTTTCCAATCTTCACCCTTCAGGATCTTACTGAACAACTGGCCGAAGACCTCAAGATGTTTCACTTCTTCCTGGGCCAGCCAGTGGAACATCCTTTTACCTTTGTCATGCTCAGTGATATCGGCCGCATGATTGAAAAACTTTCGGCCATCTATCTCCAGTCTTATGGCTCCTTTGATAGCATCTAATACCGGTTTGCTTATCTCTTGCATTAGTTGACTCCTTTTAATGCTCCCTGCATGAAATTCCAGGGGGTTTTCAGAACTGATTATTCTATTCTGTTAGCTCGGATTTTTCAACCAAATAAAACTAAAAACCTGGGGTCGGGCCCAGATTAAATCAATTAATTTTTTTTGGAGCGGGTGAGGGACTGCCCTTTGGCGGCGAATTCGGATGATTTGGCGAACTGGCCGGTACGGTTATAAAGGTCGGCCAGAAGGAAATATCCGAGTGGCAGGTCTTCTTCACCAGGTTTTAGTTCGATGCCCTTATTGACCAGATCAATAGCTTCATCGAACTTCTCCCCCTGGTTAAGATAGATGCGAGCCAGGTAAAAATAACTCAAAGGAAAACGCGGATTAAGCTCTATTGCTTTTTTCAGATAAATTTCTTCCTTATCCGGCTGCCCCATAAGACGGTAAACCCGAGCGAGGTTAAAGCTAGCTCTGAAGTTATGGGGAATATATTCCAGCTCAGCCAAATATTCCTCCTCGGCTTTCCTCAGGTCTCCCCGGGCTTCGTGGAGCTGGGCAAAATTATAATGGAGGTTAGCCAATTCAGAATTCCGGTCTCTGGCTTCCTGCAGCAAGGATTCCGCCTCGTCCAATCTTTCCTGAGATATGTAAACCGCTCCCAAGGCATTGTAGGCTGTGGCTGAGGAGGGATTAAGCCGCATGCATTCTTTATAGTATGTCTCAGCCTCACCATAATCCTTGAGTAAATTATTGATATTCCCTAGGAGAAGATAGATCTGGGAATCAGGTTGAAGGGAGTCCTTGATCGAGACCATAAACTTTTCCGCTTCCTCAAATTCGCCCATTCCAATGTAGGAATTGGCAACATTGATAACCGTAAAGCTATCGTCCGGCTTTCTCTCCAAAGCCTGAAGGAAACTCTCGAGTGCGCCTTGAAAATCCCGTTTTTTAAACTGGATGTTTCCCTTGGTGAAATAGGCGGAAATTACTGCAGAGTCCTCTTCTATGATCTCATCGATCATGGCGATGGCCTCGTCATATTCACCTTCCAGTCCCATTTCACGGGCATGGGAGAGCCGATTGAAGATCGTGATCTTATCCTTGGGATCACCCAGGGATTTTCCGGAAAGGGACGAAGTGTCTGTAAAAGAGCCGATATACCCTAATGCTGCCAGTTTCTGCCGGGCATCCTCATCCATGCTGTGATAGTCAAGCTGAATCGCATCCTGTCCGGATTCCTCGATGAATCGGTCCGCCAGAGATTTCATGTCTCTTGCCATAGCCGGCTTGGCATCTATAAGATTAATACTTTCATCAGGATCCTGGCTGAGATCATACAGTTCGAGCCGCGGTGCAATGATCAGTTTGTATCGGCCGTTCTGATAACTGGTCAATTCACTCCAACCGTAGTGATAGCGAGGATAAAAGGTTTCGCTGTAAGCATAATGATCCTTACCCACCTGGTCATCGA
Source organism: uncultured Eubacteriales bacterium (assembly GCA_964557845.1). GTDB lineage: Bacteria > Acidobacteriota > Aminicenantia > Aminicenantales > Aminicenantaceae > CAZLBV01. The sequence continues at coordinate 4,523 of CAZLBV010000237.1, forward strand.
GTATGAGCGGAATAAGGCTGTTCCCCTGAACTTGAGCGGGAATTGGAATTTCCGCCATTTCCAGAAGAGTGGGCATAATATCCACCAGATTCACTACCGGATGACGGGTAAGTCCTTTAAATTTTTCAAAGGGGGTAACGATTATCAAAGGAACGTGCACTCCTTCCTGATAAATAAAAAATCCATGGGTGCTTTCTTTGTGCTCACCTAAACTTTCACCGTGGTCAGAGGCAAAGACAAAAATAGTGTTCTCTGTCAGCTTGTTTTTTTCCAAATAGGCCCATAACTGCCCCAAAAGAAAATCGGAATAAGCGATCTCACCCAAATAGGGCCGGTTGGGGTACTGTTCTTTATAGGGAGAGGGCGGCTCATAAGGGGTATGGGGGTCATACAAATGGATCCAGGAAAAAAATTTTTCCTGTTTGTGCTTATCAAGCCAGGCCAGGGCTTCACTGATGACCTCATCCCCCCGGCGCTGGACATTGCCCAGCGATATGGTCTGGTAGCGGCTGAGGTCAAAACGGTCGAAGTAATGGTCAAAACCCTGATTTAGCCCCCATTTTGAATCGAGCACATAAGAGGCCACAAAGGCTGCGGTTTGATAATCCCTTTGCTTGAATAATTCTGCTATAGTTATAAGCTCAAGAGGGACTAAAAATCCTCCGTTATCGCGCACTCCGTGAAAAGTGGGATAGGTTCCGGTCATTATCGAAGTATGCGAAGGAAGTGTCAGTGGTGTCTGGGCTATGCATGTTTCGAATCTTATCCCTTGCTCCGCAAAAAAATCGATATTGGGCGTTTTGATGCCTCTAAATCCATAGCAGCCAAGCCGGTCAGCACGCAAAGTATCTACTGTTACCAGGATAAAATTATAATCTTTAGCGCTTTTTAATTGATCAAGCCCTGATTTTTTGAATTTTAAAAAATAAAAGGCAGAGGCGATCACTACCACACAAATAACAATAATTATGACCCACGTTTTCTTATTCATAGTAGTTTAATTTTAGCATAATTTTACAATTTATATTAGGAGTTAAATATAGTATTGAGTTTTAAGTTTTAAGTGTTGAGTTTAAAAAAAAGAAGACAGAAGTCAGGAGTCAGAATATAGAAGGTAGAAGATAGAAGTATATAAATCCGAAATCCGAAGCACAAAATCCGAAACAAATTCAAAATCCAAATGTTCAAAATTCAAAACAACTAAAATCTAGAAGACAGAATATAGAAGGTAGAAGTATAAATCCGAAATTCTACTCACGGAATTCGAATGTCGATGCAGCCTTCATCTTCCCATTTACTTATTTACTCATCTAACAATAAATCAAAACCTGAGCATAAAAAAATCAGAAAAAATCTCTTATAAATGAAAAGGCGGAGCGCTCAGTATAAGCGCTCCGCCTTCTATCAAACTAACGTGTGCGTTTAAGTTTCTGTTTCTGCTTAGAACATGAAACGGATACCCAGCCTGATCTGGCGGGCATTTACGATGTCATACAGGTAGTGTCCATCTGTCGATGGATATTCACTGGGGTCAAAATAGTCGTATCCGATCCTGTCACCCCAGCTACTGGGTGTATCGTCGTTGAGAACATTGAATACATCAAGCATGAATCCCAGCCGGTACCTTTGAGCAAAATCAAAGGTTTTCTCCAGCCGCATATCGAGTATTTTCTGCATGGGTAAGTGTTGGGACCCCCGGGGTTCCAGCATAATGGTTTCTATCCCCTGAGGGAGCCTATATCTGTAGCGGTTCTCCCAGGAATATCCGGTTATAGCCCGGAAATGAGCGTTGAGCTGAATACCGTAGGGCAGGACATAGGTACCCTGGACCTTGAGCATGTGGGTGGGATCATTAGATGAGTTTCCATCAGCATTGATCCAGTAGTTGGGATTATCGGTCGACCCTCCCCAGCCGATGTCATCGGCAAAACCATTATCAATGGTGCCCGTAGCCTGGGAGTAAACATAGGAAGCTAAAAGCTGCCACTTGTTGGAAAAACGCTTGTTAAACAGCAGCTCGATAGCCCAGTAATTCCGGTAAGGATCACCCATTATCCATTGAGAACTATCCTGGGTGATGTTGGTCAAAAGATACTGGTGTTCTCCAACATTGGTCTGTCCATAAACAGTTAAGCCTGTATTGTTGAATTCAGGAACAGTGATATTAACAGGGAAATAATTTGCGACTTCATCGATCCGGCCGATAATATTCTTCCAGTCTCTGTAAATGAAAGTCGCACCAAAAGATGCATCTTTGAACAGCTCTCTTTCTATACCAAATGTGAATTGATTCATGTAAGGGTGGTTCAGATCAGGATCAAGTGAGTACAGGTTCTCATGTTCAATGGAGAACCAAGGTACCCACACGTTGTTGATGGGATCCCAATAATAGCCATTGTAATCACTGTAAGCTTCTGGAGGATTCAAACGGTCATGGTAGCTGGCCAGCATGGCTTCGGTGAACTGGCCGTAATGGCCTTTTAAGATAGTGGTCTTATCTCCCAGAAGGTCGAAGGTAAATCCCAATCTGGGAGCGATCCGGTTGTTGGTGTAAACATTTCCGTCCACGCCTTTTACCGTTCCCCAGACATGGGTGAAACGAATGCCCAGATTCAGGTTCAATCTGTCAGAGATTTTCCAGGAATCCTGGGCGAATTCTTCCAAACGGGTGTACTGAGTGTTGGAGTCATATCCTTCATATTGATAGGCCAAATAGGGGCCATTATAATAATACCCATAAGGGCCGTAGCCAGTATAATCAACATAAAAAATATTATCCTTTCCGGTGTACCCATACTGGTTTCTAACCTTGCCATATTCGAACTCGGCACCAAATTTGAAGTCATGGTCGCCGGCGATAAAGTCCTCGGCAAAATGGGTCAAACTGGTGTTGGCCTGGTACCGGGACCGGTCGGCATAAAAGAAATATCCGGCGGAGTCAGTAAGTCTAAGCTGAACTCCGGGAGTTACATCATAATGAGCGTTGATCTCGGTTCCTACTTCCGGATCCAGATAATACCTTCCGATGAAGAAAGAGGCTTTCAGGTCAAAAAAGGTTTTCTCGCTTAGAATCTGAGTTATGGAGAAGTTGCCGACATTGTCAGGTGAATCCTGGGTCACACAAGCATCCGGATGAGTAGTAGCACTGGCTCCTCTGTTTTGGCCCTGGTAGGCGTCGAATTCGTAAAAGGTATTGATGTTGGTGGACGGGGAGAGCTGCGATGTGATTTTTACAAATGCGCGGGGCTGTTTATAATCGACTGCCTCTGGGAATCCAGTAGGGAACCATTCTGAACGGTAGTACTGGCCGCCTAAAAAGAACCATATTTTATCTTTAATAATGGGACCACCCATATTCAACGCGAAATCTGTTACAGCTTCTAAAGGAGAAGACAGTCCGGGAAAATCATCAATGTAGGCATCGTTATTGGGCTGCATCCAGAAGGATGATACATTTTGTAAGTAACCCTCATCATTCTCCTCCAGTTTACCCTTACCCTGATAGATGAACTGAGCATATCCAGAGAACTCGTTTCCTCCGGATTTGGTCACCTGGTTGAAGATGACTCCGGTAAAATTTCCGTACTCAGCCGGAAGTCCGATCCCCATTATCTTGGCTTCTTCGATGATGTTGGGATCATTGAACACCCAGGCTGAACCCGCTTCCGGGTCAGAGACATCCACACCGTCCAACTGGTAGGAGACTCCGGTATTTTGGGAAGCGCCGTAGGCCACATTATCAGTCACACCGGGAGCCAGGTTTACGATATCCATGGCGAAATTACTGAAAGGTATATTCCGCAGGATCTCATCGCTTAAAGTCACAGACGCAGTTTCACTGGATTTTACGTCGACCGTGGGAGATTCTGCGATAACTGTTACCTGCTCCTGAACCGAAGTCGGCTGCATGGTTATATCCACTGTCAACCGTACGGTTGTGGTCACCCGGATTTCTTCCTGTACAACGGTATTGAAGCCCGGAAGTTCAACCGTTATGGTGTATAGCCCCGGTGGAAGCGCGGGAAAACGGTATCCACCGCTGGAATCCGTGATAGCACTCCGAACCCCTATCAGATTGGGGCTTTCCAGAGTCACTGTCACACCGGGAAGCGGTTCTCCCTGGTCATCCATGACCGTGCCGACAATGGCACCGGTTGATCTGGATTGGGAGAAAGCCAAAGGTGACAGCAGCAGCATGAAAGCTAGAAAAAATACACAAGCTTTAAGTTTCATTATTCCTCCTCTTTTTTTTATTAAATTTTTAACTTAAATTGGTGAAGGTAAATATATGCCTATTTATTTGTCTTTCACCTCCTAAATAAATTTTTCCTCTAATCACTTGATCTTTATATATATATATTACTTATATAATTTTTAAAAGCAATATTTATTCCAAATTTTTGAAATTTTTAAGTAACTGAAATTAAATAAATTATAATATGTATCGTAAAATAAATTAATCTTTTTTATCCAATAATATGGATTTCTATCCATATTATTGGATATTGGAATTTTTACTCGGGGAACCATGCCCGTGTTGCTTCGGCTTTCTTCGGGAATTATACACATCCTTCAATCGCTTTACTCAAAGTTATGAAAAAATGAGAAACTTCTTTTGGGGGAGGGGTTAGACGCATTGCAACTTTTAGGGCCTTCTGCTATTTTTAATAGTGGAGGATGTGAAATGAAAAACCGGCATCTCTTCTTGTTAGTAGTTTTCCTTTTAAGCACCTTTCTGATCCCGGCCTACAGCCAAGAAGACCTTCTACCCCAGCACAAAGAATGGCTGGAATTCGTCTCCCCCATCATTACCAAACTGGAACGGGAAGTATTTTTGATGCTGAAAACATCCGAGGATAGAAACAATTTTATCACCCTTTTCTATAAAAAGAGGGATCCTCTGCCGGATACCGAGAAGAATGAATTCTTGGAAGAATACACCAAAAGAGTCCAATATGCTGATCGTCAGTTCGGCCATGACAGTCCTAAAAAAGGCAGCCAGACAGAGAGGGGATATTTTTACATTGTTCTCGGCCCGCCT
>CAZLBV010000238.1:0-10116 GCA_964557845.1 uncultured Eubacteriales bacterium
CCATCATCAACCCCCCTTTTGCTGACAACAGCCCGCACCTTAGTCAGCCAAAACATAACTCCTTTCTTGACATACAGTTATTATTAATCTATTTTCATTTAGCGGTAAGGAGACACCAAATGAGATCAAAATATTTCGGATCAATTCCCTTTTTTCTGTTTTTTTTCCTGACGGTGAATCTTCATTCCGACCAGAGAGAGATTATATACAGGATCGGAATGGACTTGGAAAAACAAGCTGTTTACCTTGCACAAAACAGTTATAATCACTTCAAGGGATGGGATGGAGCACTTTCAGAAAAAGAACAAGCTATCTTGTTCAAATCAGAAGCATTCTCAGCTTCCTGCCGTTTATTCGTCAGGCTTATTGAAGAAAATACGAATTATTTCAGGTCAGGATATTTACGCACCAATCTTTACAGCGCATTTGTATTCGTGGCTGATTCATTCAAAGAACTGGAAAACGAAATGGAAAGAGCTGGATTAAATCCCTATGAATTAAATCAAAGTGGCAGAATTCTCGAAAGGCTAGAATATGAGTTTTCAAAATGGCCCTCTGCTGACAATCTAGCCTATTTACACAGACATTACGTTAAAGCAAGAAATAGCACAGTCTATTGGATCGAGAGAATAGGTCCCGGTGAATATATCCGTCATCCTTTTAAAAATCTGGAGAGTATTTTCAAATTTAATTATAACCTTGACCGGGGAAAGGATCCATGGAAATATCTAAAAGAAGTTCCCTTTGAAACACTCGAAAAAATGCGGCTGGGCAGCATGACAGACCTGACATTTGATGGACATCTAGTTATTGAAATGAGCACAAGGCCTAACCGACCGGTATATTTAATTGAAAAAGGCAAAAAAAAAGGGATCCCCTCACCAGCAGTATTGTCAAGATATGGAGGATGGAACGAAGTTTATGAGATCCCTGCAGAAATAATCACTAAATACCCGGAAGGAGAACCCATTAAATAAACTTAATTGAAATTCTACTTTATCGACCTTTTTGAAGAGACAACCAAACCGGCTGTTTCCATCATGATCTTAACCGCTGCAGAAGCGGTCCTGCCGGCATGATCAAATAAAGGATTCACCTCTACGACATCCATCCCGATAATATCAGCCTTGACATTATGCAAAATATGCAAGGCTTCGCGGGTGGTCAAGCCTCCAGGTTCACAGTGGGACACTCCCGGAGCAAAAGCAGGATCAAGGGCATCCATATCAAAGGATATGTAGAGCGGGTTTTTAAACTCAAGCACGGGTAATTCTCTTAAATCTCTCATTGGATAGACTTTAACTCGATGCTTTTTCGCTGTCTCCTGATGCTCGCCAGTACCGGCTCTAATTCCGACCTGAACCAAATTTGCCACCAGCCCTTGCTCCAGAATTCGGGCAAAAGGGCATGCATGAGAAAAAGGATCTCCATATAATTCAGCATAAAGATCAGGATGGGCATCAAAATGAAGAATGTCCAAAACCCGATATTTTTTCGTAACGCCTTTTACGACCGGATAGGTTATGGAATGATCGCCACCCATAATAAGCGGCACGGCATTATTATTAAGAATACTAAAAACTGAATCCTGTATTCGCTCGGAGATTCCATCATAATCACCGGATACATCCACATCTCCCAGATCAGCCACGACCGCATCGGTTTCAAGATTAATACCCAGTTCTGTCCAAGCATTCATCGAAGCACTGGTCGCAGCTTCGCGTATGGCCTGAGGGCCTAAAGCCGGCCCTTGCCTATAGGAAGATTTTCCATCAAAGGGAATGCCCAGCAGAGCGAAATCAAAATCATCTCTTTTTTGAAGGGCGCCGCCAAAGTCAGTCATACTTTACCTCCTAAATATTTTCAGAATTCAGCCAGCTAAATTATTTCAGCTCAATATAAAGCAATCGCTGCAAAACTCACAGCAGATTGAGTCAGTTCTTCCTCCCAGATGTCATATCCCAGAATCTCACCCTCTTCTTTTGAAAATATCTCCAGAAGGCAGGAAATGGCGGAAAACCCGCATACGTTGAATCTTCCTCCAGACTTTTGTGTTTCCCCCCAAAACGCTTCCACATCATTCCGGCATACTGCATCTATCAGCCTTTTATCCTGTGCTCGGGTCTCTTCCAGCATGGATCGAGCCGGCTGTCTGTGCCCGAATTTCGGCCCAATGTGAGAGAAGTCAACTCCTGCTACCGTTAAAATATCCGAACCTTCACGGTCGATGATCGACTTGAAAACATTCAGGACATCTTTCAGAAGGGGGATATCCGAAGGCCGTGAAAAAGACTTGAGCAGTTTATGAAAAGATCCAAATAAAACTGGAATAATGGAAAACGAGTTTCCAAACAAATACTGCAAAAATATGAGCTGAAATTCCAGGGAATGCTCGCTTCGGTGAGCAAAATCATCAGGAGCGATAATTTTCCCACCTGTTTTCCGCAATAGTTCACTATACTTTCTTTCGGTACTTACCGTTCCAAAAGGAGTATTAAAATCTTTGTCGGTCAGTGAGATAAGATGGCTCTCCAAACTGTGCCCAACACCAAAAAGAAGCACTTTTTTAGGATTCAAAGTTTGAATAGAACTATATGCATCAACATAGATTTTTTTTCCAACCTCAAGATCTATATGAGGAGACAGAAGAACCCGTACTTTTTTCGGACTCATCTTCGTCTTTTTCCCTTCAGGCAGCCTGAAAAAAGAAGCCAAATGATCCTTCAATTCCTGCCCGGAATCTGGATAGGATTTTCCCGCAAGGTAGGGTTTTCTGATCTTCTCTTGGGCAAAGCCATTGACTAGTTTTTCTCTTTCCTTAAGATATCGGTCACTTTCTAAGAGAAAAGAATTATCCAGATTGGACAGCATATCACTCACGATTTCAGACTTAATAAAGTACCCGTTATTTATACGGATCAACTCCAACTGCAGGTCCCTTATGCTTTTTTGCCCGTCGATCAAACTTAATATGGCAATTGTTTCTTCAGGAAGTATCAAAGACTCTGCGATTAATCCCAGAGGATCTCTTACGACCCGGACTTGCTTTCCCTGATATTGGGCAGGGATAAAATCGAGATCTTTTCTCAAACTGGGAATATAATCTGAATCATAGAATTCTTTCATGAGTCACTCGAGGAAACAGCATTATCTCAAATTAATGCCTATCTTTCAACCAGACCGAATTATAAGGAAGCGGATTTTAAGAGCGGCAAAGTTGCCATCCCATATCCTCCCCCACCCGCCTTCCCTCAAGTAGACGCAGTTACGACGATTTACCAATTTGCGATTAAGCCTGGATCATCAGCGGCCTGAGGTTAGTGCAAACACAAGCTGCCCTGAATGGAGCTGTATGTGTAATACCGCGAATTCAGGGCAGTGAAGTGTTTGTGCTGAGATCGGCGCGCCCCAAAGGGGTAAAAAATGCCAATATAAGATAAATATTGCAAGATTCAATCTGAAGAAAAATCGTTATGTGCAAATATTTCGTATCCGTAACAATAATGGTTTAATGTCACAATTGGCATTTTTTATGAATAGTTCAGGCTCATGGGAGGGAGGAGGAGAGGAACCAAGTCCCTCTCCCTTTTCTAAACCTTGACGCCACTTTATAGTGTGATTTTGTAATATTTTGCCAAAGGGCTTCTTTGTCATCAATCACCTTTCAGGATGAATTTAAGGGTGAATTTATTTCATCCTTTTTATTTATTTTATTCTTTTTCAAGACTTTCTATAGATCAGCTTTTAATTTCTCACCTAATATTAAGCTGCCCCAACTTCATCGCCTAAGATTAACCGGGAACCGGCCGCCATTCATCACTAAAAAAACCGCGTCTTTCTGAGGGATTTATACCTCTCCTTTTCAGTCGTTCTGCATTATGATACAAAAAATGGGGAAACTTCTTATCTCACACTTTAATTGTCATTTTTATCCAGAATCATTATAATTTCTATAATACTAAAGAAAGGAGGAAAGAGAGATTGTGATTGAAACCAAAGAACAAGCCATCAAACTTATGAACAAAGCACTTGAGCACGAATGGGCTGTGAGCATCGAATATTTAATCCATGCCTATTCATTCCCAAAAGGAAAATATTTTTATATCGATCCAATAATGAAAAACAAAACAGATATAAGAGGGCAAACCATCCAGATCGGTATAGACGAAATGTACCATGCGCTCCAGTTGGGAACCATAATTACTCAGATGGGGGGTACTCCTTCCCTGAAAACCGACGAAATTAGACGATTTCCCAAGATCATAGACAACTTAAAACATGACAAAATGACCGAAGATGTGGTTACAGACCTCTATCAATCTGCCGATTTTAAAGAAGGAGCCTTTCCAGAAATCTTGAATATGGTGTTGAATATTTCCTATGACGAGGTTCGTCATGCTGAGCAATTTTCAGCCATGATAAAAACTATCCAAGATCAAGGTTGGGAAAAAGAAGAGTGTTACAAAGGACTGCCAACAGATAAAACCAATGATGAAATTGAACTTCTCCATGAAATAACCCGGTTGGAGAATGAGCTCATGCATCAATATCTAAAATATGTTCTACTCTTTTCCGGGCATCAGGACCTGACCCAAAGACTGCTCAAAAATTCCATCGATCATATGCGTCATTGGGATAAAAATTCCGGGCTTCTCATCAAAATGGGGGATGTCATACGGATCGAAAATGTAGAAAAAGATCAAGAAGGTGTGGAAATAAGCCAATCCCCGGTTCCCTCTATATTTCCCGGCGAACATAGATTAGATGCCCTCAAACAAATTCTTCCCAAAGAGAAAAAACTGATCGATAAATACCAAAAATTAATCTCGGCACTCCCCGACGGAGAGATCCGCACCCAACTTGAAGTCCATTTGGCGCTGGATCAGGAACATATTTTCACCCAGAAATGGCTCCTGGAAAACGCATCTAAGATCACAGGATTAAAATGAAAAAAATAATTACAAAGATAGAAAACTTTCAATATTTTTATCCATATTCAGTCGCATTAGTGGGAGCAAAAAGTAGGGAAAAAACCAACTTCATGTCCTGTGCCTGGCATACGGCTTTGTCATTCAAGCCTCCCTTATTTGCTGTCCTCATATCGAAAAAACGTATGACCCATGAAATAATATCAGAAGCCAAGGAATTCACAGTCAATTTTATTCCCTATAACAAAATCAATAGATCAGCTCAATTCGGCCGCATTTCGGGAAGAGATATGGACAAAATATCACATTTTAAACTTAAAACCTCCCCAGGGAAATTCATAGGAACCCCGATTATTTCAGAAGCTTATGTAAGCTTTGAATGCCGGCTCAAAGAGATCAGGACTTATGGGGACCATGATCTTTTCGTAGGAGAAGTAAAAGCTGTACATGAAGATAAAAATATTTTCGACAGATCCGGAGTTCTCAACATAGAAAAGCTCCGTCCCCTCCTTTATTTAGGGAGTGATATGTATTCCACCGTAGATCCGAACGAATTTAAACATGTTTTACCGTAGGATTGATTAGCTTTTTTAATCTATCCCATTCATAACAGTTCCTCCTGGGACGATGAATACAAACGGATATTTAAACTGTATAAAAACACCTTGAAATAATAAAAGCTGTAAGTATAATAATTCTAAATCATTGAAGAAGATGAATACGGCCCTAAAAATAGAAAACTTACATAAATCGTTTAAAACCGGATTTGCGTTAAAAAAGAAAAAGATCCTTAAAGGGATCTCTATTAGCGTTGAGCCGGGAGAGATCTTCGGTTATTTGGGGCCCAATGGAGCCGGGAAAACCACAACCATCAAATGTATATTAGGTTTGATCTTTCCTGAGCAAGGAGATATCGAAATACTTGGTTATCCCTACTTATCCCTCAAGTCCAAAGAAAAGCTCGGGTTTCTTCCGGAAAACCCATATTTTTATGACTACCTTACGGCAGAGGAGTTTCTCGATTTTTACAGCCGTTTGTATCATATCCCATCTGAAGAAACCAAAGAAAAAATCCGTTCCTTGCTTGAATTGGTCGGCTTGGAAAAAACCAAGGATCTTCAGCTAAGAAAGTTTTCAAAGGGAATGCTTCAGCGCATCGGATTGGCCCAAGCCCTGGTTAACGATCCGGAACTTGTGATTCTGGACGAACCTCTGGGGGGATTGGACCCGTTGGGAAGAAAAGAGATGAGAGACATCATCTTTCAGCTGAAGGAAAAGGGGAAAACTGTTTTTCTTTCCTCCCATATCCTACAGGACATAGAAATGATCTGTGACAAGGTAGCTATAATTATAGACGGGCAGATAGTTTCCCAAGGAAAACTGCAGGAATTGATCTCTGAAAAAGTTTTGTTTACAGAGATCATTATCTCCGGAATCGACAAATCCGACCTGGAGCCTCTTGCCGAGGAGATTACCTTTCAGGGAGATAAAACATTTATCAAGGTCTTCAGGGAGGAAAATATAAAAGACATATTGGAACTGGTTCAGGCGAAAAAGGGAAAATTACACTCCCTTCTTCCCAGGACTCCGACTCTTGAGGATCTTTTTGTAGGCACGGTGAAAAAATCATGAAGATCAAAGCCATCGCTTTGAACACCTTTAAAGAAGCGATCCGTGACCGTATACTTTATCTGCTGCTCTTCTTTGCCGCAGCCGCTTTGATCTTCTCCCGAGTTCTGGCTCTTCTTACTGTCGGTGACCGGGTAAAGATCATTATGGATGTCGGCCTGGCCTCCCTTTCCCTTTTCGGAGTGCTTATGGCAATCTTGATGGGGACCGGTTTGGTCTACAAAGAAATAGACAAAAAAACGGTCTACACCCTTTTATCCAAACCTATACACCGGTACCAGTTCCTTTTAGGCAAATTTTTTGGACTGCTCATCACGTTGTTCGTAATGCTGTTTCTGATGTGCCTTATTTTTATGGTCATCATCTTCCTACATAATTTCACGATCGAATGGAAAATGTTTATTGCTTTCTTTTTTATTTTCTTAGAGATGGTTTTGATAACGGCAGTGGCTCTGCTGTTTTCATGCTTTTCCACTCCTATCTTAAGCTCGATCTTTACCCTTTCGTTTTTTCTCATCGGCCGAACATCCTGGGGTCTCGAAACCCTGATAAAAAAAATGCCCTCAGGTATTGGAAAGATCACTGCGCAGATCATTTATACCATTCTCCCAGACCTGGAGAATCTGAATTATAAAACCGAGGTCGTCCACAGCCTCCCTATTCCTGTGGACCTTGTCCTCTTTTCAACTCTGTATGGGGTCGCTTACAGTGTGTTTGTATTAGCGCTGGCAACACTCATATTCCGGAGAAGGGATTTCATCTGATCGGACCAAGCGTTTTATGATGAAAAAAAGTAAAATTATAGTGATCATCCTGCTGAGTACAGTTGCTTTTTCAGGTTTAAAGATCCATATTGATACCATCAACCGGGCAAAGGTCCCGGGCTCATCCATTATTTATATTCCTTCAGGTAAATATCTGAAATACGCCGCCTTTGGTTTTCCTGAATTGGCTGCGGATTTAATTTATCTTTGGGCCATTCAATACTACAGCGATTATTCTATTCCGGACAGATTCGAATATCTGGATCACATATTTTCTATCATTGCCGAACTGGATCCTAAATACATTGATCCTTATCATATCGGATCACTTATAGCTGTAATGGAGGCTATGGATCTGAACCTCGCTATCAAAGTCCTTGAAATGGGGTTCGAAAAAAACCCTGATCGGTGGCTTTTCCCTTTCCTGGCAGGCCATTATGTTCAGATGTACGGGAATGATTTTCAAATGGCCCGTTCTTATTATAAACAAGCAATGGAGATCGAGGGAGCTCCGGAATTCACGGAAAGACTATATGCCAACGCAGCTTTTAAATCATCCGACTATCAGACAGCCTGGAAGGATTGGCTGAATATCTATGAAAATGCTCCAAATGAAAGAACCAAAAAAATAGCTTCCAATCATCTTTATAATATAAAAGCCACAATCGACAAGATCGAACTGGAAAAGGCTCTAAATTTGTATAAAGAAAAATTCGGACATTATCCTGAAGATCTCTCCCGCCTGGTTCAGGCTGGTACTATCAAAAATGTTCCTAAGGATCTGGATAATAATGACTATATCTACGATCCTGAAACCGGAGAAGTAACAACCGAAGTCATCCCATGGAAAAGATAATCATCATAATTCTTATCGGAATGGCCTGGGGCAGCTTTCTCAATGTAGTCATCTACCGCCTGCCTATTGGGATGAGTCTCTTAAATAAACCTCCATCATCCTGTCCACAATGCAAAAAACACATAAAGCCCTATGATAATATCCCTATTCTTTCATATCTCATACTCAGAGGAAAATGCCGTTACTGCGGAGCCAGGATCCCGGTCACTTATCTTATGGTTGAGATTATCACTCCGTTTATCTTTGTGCTTCTCTATCTTCAGCATAATCTGAGTCTTTATTTCTTTGCCTCCTGCTTATTTGCCAGTGGAATGATCACCTTGTGTTTTATAGATTATTACCATCAGGTATTGCCTGATCATATTACTCTTCCCGGATTTGTCCTGGCATTTATTTATTCCTTTTTCCGGCAGGATATGAGCTGGATTCAATCTCTGCTGGGAGCAGCCGCCGGAGCTGGTTTTTTACTGGCCGTTTATGGAGTTTATTATCTCATCCGAAAAAAGGAAGGGCTGGGAATGGGAGATGTAACATTGATGCTGATGATAGGGGCATTCCTGGGATGGAAATTGACTTTTTTTACGTTGTTCGCGGCTTCTCTGGTTGGAGCCGTGGCTGGGGTATTGCTTATCCTTTTACAAAAAAAAGATTTGCAGCATGCCCTTCCCTTTGGAACCTTTCTGTCACCAGCCGCCTTGATCGCCCTGCTTTGGGGGCAAAAGATCGTCAGCGCCTATCTTTCCCTATTCCAAAACGGCCGGTAACACTTTTGCTTATGAAGGCATTTTTAAAATGAAAGAAAGATTCGGAACCATTTTTTGTCTCTCCCCCAAAAAAATCCCCGTTTGTCCGCAGGTACGGCCAATCTGGTGTGAAGGGTAGTATAGTTGAATTTTATTATCGAGTATGGTATTGCTTAACCCATGAATATGGATAGGAAAACTACTCTTTTTATTCTGCTGTTCATATTTATATTTTCCTTAGGATTCTCATTCTTTGTTAATCTTAAATCTCTCAAGAAAAATTTTCTGTTTGCGGATGAAGCCATATACTATAGTTTAACGCAGAGCTTAGCTCAAGATTTTGATATTGAATATAACCGGATAGACCTTATCCGCTATTACCATGAGTGGGAAACCCAACCTTTAGGGATATTTCTCAAGAAAGGCAAAGAAGGGAAAATATTTTACGCAAAATCCTTTGCCTACCCTCTTTTCGCTTTTCCCTTTGTGAAAATATTTGGCAGTAACGGTTTTTTTGTGTTTCATTCCTGCCTGCTATTTCTCGTTCTCTACACAGGTTTCTTATTTTTTTCTCTTTTTAACAAATCTGGACCATCTTTTCTGATTGTGTTCACTTTTATCTTTGCCTCTGTAACTGCTGCCTATTTTCTTTGGATGAGCCCTGATTTTTTTAATTTTGCTTTGGTTTTTATAATCCTGTTTCTATGGTTGTATAAATATGCCTATAACGAAGGAGAAAACCGGAAGGAAGAAAGAGACGGACGTTTACAAAATTTTCTGCTTTCCGATTGGTCGGATTATTTAGCCGCCTTACTGGCAGCCATTGCGGTTTTTTCCAAACCGCCCAATATAATCATCATGGGGCCCCTTGTCCTTTACACCTTGATCAAAAAAAGATTCATTAAAGCGGCTTTAATGATCATTGTTTTTCTGGTTGGCTCAATAGGTTTCTGGGGAAGTAACCTTTTGATCACCGGAGAGTGGAATTACCAAGGAGGAGAGCGGAAAACTTTTTACGGCCCCAAATTTCCGTTGGAAAAAGAAGATGTTACTTTTGATTCTGTAGGAAACAAGATGACATCGGATAAATATGCAGAAAAGCATCTTTTTTTATCTCCACATGTGTACTTCTATAATTTATTCTATTACATTTTCGGCCGGTTTGCGGGTATGGCTTTGTATTTTTTTTCAGCGCT
>CAZLBV010000239.1:0-7523 GCA_964557845.1 uncultured Eubacteriales bacterium
TACGGCGGGAATAATACAATGTCGGAGCATTTTTAAATAGGGCTCCTTCATGTTGACCGTCTCCTTGGCCAAACGGCCGATGATAGCTGTGGGGGGAAGGGCATCTCCAAGAGGCCAGATGATGCTCATGCCGGCCAGGGCCACAATGGGATTCAAACCAATGGTGTTGAATAAAAGAACGAGAGGAACCCCCAAAACAGGAGCAGCTCCCCACATTAAAACAGCCTCAGAGGCTGGAAGGACAAGGGGCAAGGTAAGAATGACTGCTGTAAGGGGAAGAGTGACTGTGGTGATGGCGATAAGACCCCGAACCCCGGTTAAAGTCATGATCTGAACCAAAATGCCCACACAGGTCAGAGTTCCGATGAGGGGAAGGAGCTGATGAATAGTCTCCCGGCTGATACGCAGGATCTGCAGTTTTATGGGTGAAAGCAGAATAGTGGCTGCAGCCGCTGCCACAAACATCATAGGCAGTCCGATAACCGGTAAAGAGTGAGGCCATACGCGTCCGGCCACAACCAGAATGAAAAAAATAAGAAAAGGAGCCAGCACCCTTATCCAATTCATTTTGGCGGGAGCTTCAGGCAGTTCCTGGAGAGCTTTCTCCAGGTCAACCGGTTTGGCTTTCCATCCCAGAATGAATATCGTCAGAAGGGCCAGTACTACACAGGAAACCAGAAGGGGAAGAAAAAAACCTACATAGGGCATATTCACACCGGCTGCAGTCAGCATAGCCCAAAGGCTGACCGGAGGGGCCGCGGCGCTCAGGCCGGCCAAAATAAAAATAATGGCAGAAGTCCGGGGCCGTGATAATCCCATATAGTTGAGAACAACGGCGATCAAACTGCCCATGATCAGGACGGTAACGCTGCCTGCGCCCGTCAGGGCCCCGGGTATCAAGAGGAGAAATGTGATCAGAATAAAGAGCATAATCTTCCGGCGGTGGAATTTACGCAGGATCCCTCTTACCACAAAAGCCACTCCGCCTGCCTCTTTGAGAAGGTTCATGAACAGAGTGGCGGTGATGAAGATCAGGCAGATATCCAGATAGGTGGCGGCTCCTTCTGCAATGTGCCGCGCCGGGAGCCCCTCACCACCGGCAAGCGCGCCGGCTAAGGCGGCCGCGAACATGGACAATTCTGTGGACAGCTTGAACGCTTTGGCGATGATGTACACAGCCACCATCACAGCCAAAATGATCTGGGTTGAGGTGTGCATACTCATGGTGGAACCAATAGCATTTAACTTTATTTTAAAACCTGCATAAAATCAAGTTTTATCCTGCTTGACAAGCGGGCATCCCTGTTTTAGTATTTGCTTTGACTATTTTTCCTCATTCTATGAAAGATTCTGATACATCATATCTTATAAACCCAATTATTTCTAAATTAAGGAGGCCGTATATTATGAAGATCTTAAGTAAAGCTTTAATCATGTTTGTAGCCGTTTTATTTTCGACCGGGCTTGTGACTCCATATATAGAAGCACAAGAAAACATCACAACGCCTGAGAAATATTTTAGATTCCAGCTGGGAAGCGACCGGAATATTGCCCGCTGGGACAAGATCGTCGAATACTTTTATCTTCTGGAAAAGGAAAGCGATAAGCTCAAGGTTATCGATATGGGGCCCTCTACCATGGGACATCCTTTCCTGCTGGTTATTATTTCCTCACCGGAGAACCTGAACGATCTCGACCGGCTGCAAAAAATTAATGCAGCGCTCAGTGACCCTAGAGGGGTGGATGAAATACGGATAAAGGAAATGGTCAAGGCAGGGAAAGCTGTTATATGCCAGTCCATGAGCCTGCATGCCACCGAGATCGGAGGAACGCAGATGGCGCCGGAACTGACCTATGATCTGATCTCCCGGAGCGATGAAGAAACCCAGCGGATCCTGGATAATGTTCTGTTTTTTCTGATCCCCAGTTTTAATCCCGACGGACAGATCATGGTCACGGATTGGTACCGGAAAACAGTCGGTACCGAATATGAAGGGAGCAGCCTTCCTTGGCTCTATCACAAATATGCCGGGCATGACAATAACCGCGATGGAGATTATATTAATTTAACTGAATCCGTGTATGCAGCCAAGATCCTCTATCGTGACTGGGTTCCTCAGGCTTATGTCGACCACCATCAAATGGGGAGCTACGGTGCCCGGCTCTACATTCCACCGTACTGTGAACCCATCCGTCCCTATGCCGATCCCCTTATCTGGAGGGAGCTCAGCTGGTATGGGGCTCACATGGCCTACAAACTCGAAGAAAATGAAAAATACGGCATTCTCAATAATGCCCAATTTCCCGGATGGGGGCATTTCGGCTGGCACTGGATCACGCCTTTCCATAATATTGCCGGAATGCTGACTGAATCTGCCAGCACTGAACTGGCTACACCGATCTATATCCATCCGGAGCAGCTCAGAGGGGGAGCCCGGCTGTTCCCCGAATACGAAGCCCAGACGACCTTTCCCCATCCCTGGACAGGAGGCTGGTGGAGGCTGAGGGATATTGTGGAACAAAAAAAGATATCAGCCTGGGCGCTTTTAGACCTAGCAGCCAGAAACAAGGAAACCGTGCTTTGGAATGCCTATCTTAAAGCCAAGCGGCAGACAGAGCGGGGCGCTCAGGGAACCCCTAAAGCCTATGTTATCCCCATGCCTCAGCATGATCACTTGACCGCAGTGAGGATGATCAATACTCTTCTCCAGTCAGGCGTGGAGATCCATCAGGCCGGAGAAAATCTTACCGCCGGATATAGGATCTATCCCAAAGATTCCTTTGTGATCTTTCTGGCTCAGCCAAAAATGGGATTGATCAGAAATCTACTCGGCCGCACATTTTATCCTGACAACGAATGGGCCCGGGCGGATGACGGCTCACCGCTTAGGCCTTATGACAGCGCCACTCATACCATGAACGAATTCATGGGAGTTCGGGTCGACCCGGTTGATGAGAAGATCAGCGGCGATCTGAAAAAACTAAGGAATGCAGTTATGATGATCGGCGCGGTTGAAACAGAAGGAGCCGGATATGTGCTGGACGGCCGCTTAAATAACAGTTTCATTGCCGCCAACCTGCTCCTGGACAAAGGCATTAAGATGAGGCGGGTCGATGTGGAAAGGGAGGGACTTCGTCCCGGAGACTTTATTGTTTTAGGCGGCGACTATGCAGTGCTCAAGGAAGTGGCAGAGAAAACCGGAGTGGATTTTAAAACCATGAGAGGCGATACAAACCAAGGAACCCATGAGCTGAAGCGAATGCGTATCGGTATGTACCAGCGCTACTGGGGAGGCAACATGGATGAGGGTTGGACCCGCTTGATGTTTGAAAAATTTTCCTTTCCCTATAAATCACTGATGGATGCTGAGATAGCAAAAGGTCAACTGAATAAAAACTATGATGTTATTATTTTCCCGGATGATTCTCCCGGAATGATCACAGGTGAAAGAGTCAGGTTTTACGGCGGACGTGCTCCGGCTTATCCCCCTGAATACAGAAGCGGCATCGATAAAGATGGGGTCGATGCCTTGAAAAAATTTGTAGAAAACGGCGGAACCTTGATCACCCTGAGCAGAGCCTGTGAATTTGCCATCGAAGAATTTGGATTGAGTGTCAGGAATGTTGTGGCTGAGTTAGACTCCAAAGACTTTTTCTGTCCCGGTTCTACCGTCAAGGCCAGGTTCGATAATACCCACCCTTTGGCTTACGGGATGCCGCCGGAAGGTTTGGTTCTATATTGGGCCAGCCCGGTTTTTTCGATTATGCCCAATCAAGATAACGAAAAGTATGAGACCATTGTCCGCTATCAGGAGAGAAATCTGCTTCAGAGCGGATGGCTTATCGGTGAGGAGCACATCGCCAAGCAGGGCGCTATGATCAAGGTTGGATACGGAGAGGGCGATATCATTCTCATCGGTTTTCCGGCGCAACACCGCTGTCAGACTCACGGCACGTTTAAGCTATTGTTTAATGCATTAATAAGATAACAATTCTGAACTATTCATAAAAAATGCTGATTTCTCCATCCTCTTTTGTCGAGGGAGCGGATGTTATCGGTATCTTTGATGTGCGTTAGGTATTTTTTCAGATCGAGCAGCTCGTTGTCTGATTCATCCCCGAGAAAAGGTCTGACCAGGAGATGGTTCCCGTAATTTTTCTGGAGTTTTTCCGGGCTGTCATCGATCATCAGCACCCTTTCCAGATCATATCCCCGGCGTTTAATCTTTTTTAAGTTTTTAAGCCAAAAAAGCTGTCCGGTTTCGGGGTCTATCCGCTGGGTACACTGATCTCTGGACCAGATAAATTCAAGCTTATCCGGAGAGGAAAAAATGTGGCCCACCACAGCCTCTGCATAAGCGCTTGATGAAGAAGACCAGACTGCAACCCGGAAATTATCCAAACATAACACAATAAGATCGCTTGAATGGGGCCGGCAGTATACATAATATTGGTCGATCATGAAGTCTTCTTTGCGGTTTAGAGGAGACAAGGTAGAGAAGACCATGGTTTCGTCGAGATCAAGGATTATCAGTAATTTATCCATCTATTGTTCCGAATTTCTTAAGCATTTTAGCAGAAGATCAGAAAAGATTAAACTTTAAAAGGATTTACTCTGTATAAGCCTTAGTTTATATCTTAAAAGATGATTCACTGCACTTTCGGCCAAGATCACCAATTATTATATTTATCTTGGCGCTGGTGCCTGTCAGCTTGCCAAAGAGATTCAGATACCAGGAATAAATGACTCTTGGGTAATACAAACCGATACACAATCAGCCATGTGTCCTAATATTGGGGCTGGCTACTATGACATTGCGGTGGAGGTCTGGGAGCGGGGCGAATTTCTCGAGAGCTATTTACTTTCATGTTTAGTGGTTTTATGGTAGACTTTATTTTCTATGGATATATACCTCAGGGAATAAGCAGTTATCAGGCTGGAAAGTTATTTAGATCGGTTCTTTTTGTAAAAACAGATTAAAGATGGATCTACTAATATTGGTTAAAGAGGTGGGATCGAATGGGACAATACCGAATTGATTTCAGAGAGATCGAATGGGAGTCACCTATAGAAGGTCTCCGGCAGAAGGTTTATAAGAGCGAAAATAAGCAAATACGTTTGGTGGAGTATACTCCGCAGATGGAACCACACTGGTGTGAAAAAGGGCATTATGGATTTATCCTCAGCGGCAGGTTTGAGATAGAATTTGAGGACGGTACCAGAGTATTTGAGTCAGGAGAGGGCCTCTTTATTCCTCCCGGAAAAGAGCATCGGCATAAAGGCAGGGTGTTTGAGGGTACCGTAGTGGCCTTATTTGTAGAGGATTTAAAATAATATTTCAAATCTCATTTCAATTTTTTATTCTCAATCACATTCCCGGAAAAGCTCAAGAGGCTCGTTCAGTTGGAGGGCAATAACTGTGACCTGTTCATCCAGAGCATGTTCCGGAATATCAATATAAAGCAGACCTGGATTTTTACTCCAATACTGTTTTCCCATTATTTTCCAGGAAAGCTTAATCCCATTTCCGACCACCCGGATCCGGTTTACTTTGTTTTTTATCCCCTTCAAAACAACCGGACCTATGGGTTTATGATCCAAAAACAGGAACAGATTTTTCGAATCTTTTGAAAGTGTGGTCGGGCCATAGAAATGATCGTAGGGAATACCGGTAGACGTCCCGTAGACAGCTTCTGCATGTTTATGGACCCAATTTCCCAATTTTTCGAGAATAAATAATTGTTCTTTGGGTATAATTCCGTCCGCCATAGGTCCGATATCCAAAAGGAGGTTGCCGCCCCGGCTGATACAGTCTATGAAGATCCTTATGATTTGATTGGGTGTTTTATAATTTTGGTCATTCCCCTGGTATCCCCAGGAATCATTCATGGTCATACACAGTTCCCAGAATTGATTCTGCGGACGGATCACAGGTACGCCCTGTTCTGGAGTGGCGTAATCTCCATATCCGTTTAATCTTGAATTGATAATAACCTCAGGGAGATAAGAGAAGATCATAGTCCTCAGTTTTTTAGCTTTCCATTCTTCGGCAGAAAAGTCCCAGTCTCCGTCGAACCAGAGAAGATCCGGATGATAATTCCGAGCTATCTCTTCGACCTGGCCGTTCCTGAATTCGACAAAGTCAGCCCAACGGTTCGGTTCCTGGCCTATATCATAACGCTTCTGAGAACCGGTGAAATGCGGATAATCCGGATGGGACCAGTCGAGATGGGAAAAGTATAACCCAACTTTAAGGCCGTGTTTTCTTAACGCCTGACAGAAAGGCCCGATCAAGTCACGGCCGGCAGGTGTTTTTTCAACAACATTCAGGTCGCTCAATTGAGTTGGCCACAGAGCTACTCCATCATGGTGTTTGCTGGTCAAAACTGCATACTTTGCTCCGCTTTGTTTTATGATCCTCGCCCATTCATCCGCATCATACTCAGAAGCCGTAAAACCTTGGAGCTGTTTCATGTAGTCCTGGTATGAAATATATCCATTATAGAAAGACCATGATTCATCGATTCCATTGACAGCATAGATACCCCAATGAATAAAAATTCCCAGTTTGGCATCTGAAAACCACTGCATTCTTTGGATATAATCAGCTTCCTCCTCTTGTCCTGATAAAACCATGCTGGAAATAATTAAAAGAAGTATAAAAAAAGCAAGATTTGGGTTTTTCATTGGTCTTAGGTTTTGGGAATTTCCCGGTTATCTGAGATAGGTAATGGAACTTAGACAGTGGGGCGTACCCAATTCCACCTCTTCATCGCAGATCGTTCTCTCGACAAGAAGGGTACCGCCTCCGGCATAGCTATCCCATTGGAATGAATAAACATCTGAATTTTTTCCTGTGATCGAATTCAACTCAGGTTTGCCTTCACTTACCCTGGGAAGTCCAATATAAGATAAAACCCTATTTAAAGGTTTTATATTCTTCATGACAAAGAATTTGCCGGTTGGATCCATAACAAGAGTCAATCTGGGCATGGGTTTATTAAATACATATCGGGTAAACGGCCTTCCCCGATGGTGCCCTTCTTCTATTTTGTATGAGTAGCTCGAAGGAATATCGGGGGGAAACATAATCTCTTTAAATTCGCTTAAAGTCATTTTTCCCATGTCTTTACTATCTAAGTAAAGAAAGGCAGCCCCGCATAATAGTATCAGGAGTAAGAGAGTGAGAGAGAATCCTTTTTCCTTACCAAGTATCCGCCGAATGAAAAAGATCGCAGCGAGAACAAGTATTCCAATGATTAAGGTTGATATTGTGAGATTGCTGATAAAATCTCCCATAGTACCCTCCTCTTTTTTTGCTATTGCTTAAACAAATCTCCCATTTTATTTAAAAGATCGATATTTTTTTCTACCTTGATCATAGGGATGTTTTTCTCTTGGGCGATGTTTGTAAAACGGTTATCCTCGTCTCCTTCTATGTTTATTATAAGGATATCTGCAAAAGGGGCTACCGCATCGATGCTCAATTCATCGGTGTTGTCTCCAACGTCCGCTCCCTGTG
>CAZLBV010000240.1:0-54286 GCA_964557845.1 uncultured Eubacteriales bacterium
CGTTCACTAGTATGATATAAGCTTTTAGTCCAATTCAATTTCCTCAAGATATTCAGGCATATGCACCGGCCATCCCAATTTGTTTTTTATCTGTCTTGAGAGTTCTGACATCGCCTCTTTTTCTCCATGAGTAAGAAAGACTCCGGAAGGGGGATTTTCCAGAGCCCCTAACCAATCAAGCAGATCATCTCTGTCCGCATGGGCAGAAAATCCTTGGATCTGTTCGATCCGTGCTTTAACTGGAAACATTCGGCCGTGGATCCTGACGGTTTCTCTTCCATTTATTATCTCTCTGCCCAAGGTACCCCTGACCTGATATCCCACAAACAGGATCGTGGATTCTGCTTTAGAAATATTAGGTTTTAAGTGGTGCTTGATCCTCCCACCCGTACACATGCCTGATCCAGCCATTATCAAGCATGATCCTTTTATATTATTGATCGCTTTGGATTCCTCAACCGATCGGATCAACCGCATTCCTGGAAACCGGAAGGGTGAGTGTCCTTGTGCAAAAAGCCTTCTCGACTCTTTATCAAGACTGCTGATATGCCTTTGAAAAACATCGGTTATATCCACCGCCATAGGGCTGTCCAGGAACATCATCATATACGGAATTCGGTCTTCCCTGACTAAACCACTGAGATAGAACATTAATTCCTGAGCCCTCTCTATCGCAAATGTGGGGATCACTACATTTCCACCTGCACCAATCGTATCCCTTATGATATGAGCTAATAGATCATCCACACCATCACTGTCTTCATGATTTCTATCCCCGTATGTCGACTCCATAACAATATAGTCTGCGTTCTGAAATACCGTCGGATCTTTAACCAGTGGTTTATTCCACTGCCCTATGTCACCTGAAAACACTATATTTTTCTTTTTATTTCCATCTTTGACGATAATTTCTATCATGGCAGAACCAAGGATATGCCCGGCATCATGAAAACAAACAGAGACGTTTCTATTTAAGGAAATCTTTTTTTTGTATGGTACAGCCTCAATTAGAGGAAAAACCTTCATGGCATCTTCTACTGTATACAGAGGAATTTCAGGGTACGGGCCTTTTCTTCCCTCTCTTCGATGCCTTTTTTTCTTATAGGCGGCATCCTCTTCCTGAATATGAGCGGAATCTTCCAATACTATTGGAAGCATTTCAAATGAAGGAGCCGTAGTTAATATTTTCCCAGAGAAACCTTGAAGCACCAATTTCGGTAACAAACCGCAATGATCAACATGAACATGGGTAAGCAATACATAATCTATATCCTGAGGAGGGACAGGGAATATTCCCCAGTTTCTGGATAGAAATTCTCTCTCTTGGAAAAGCCCGCAATCAATCATAAGCTTTAGGCCTCCTACCTCCAAATAATAACATGACCCGGTTACTTGTTGGGCTGCGCCTAAAAATTTTATGAACACTGTTTTCTCCACAAAATAAATTACAGGTTATGAAAAACCACCTGTGATCTTTCTCCCGGAAAGATGAATTATTATATGATAAACTGCCTCATTAAACAAATAAAGTGAATAAAAATTTCTCATTTACTCATCGACATATCCCCTCATTCAATTTAATGTTTTTATAGTTCGCAGTTATGTTTGTACATCTAAAAATAGTATTCTTTTATGTATGAATTAATAGTGAGGTTTTTGCATGAAACACTTGGCCCCAGCAAACCATTTAAAGATCTGGCTTGGGGACTGGCCACCCGAGGCATAGCAGTTTTGCGCTATGATAAACGCACAAAGATCTATGGTAAAAAAATAGTAGAAGAAAAGCTGCGCTTAACAAAAAGCAGGTCATGTCGATATTCGTGTGATCAAAGATATAGCAGAATGGATCAAAAAAACTATTTTGAACCTTGATATACAGTTTTTCCCTGTATCAGAACTCTCTTTATCTGGGTTTTATAATTCAAAGGGTCGCCATCTGAAATAACAATATTTCCTTCCTTCCCCTTTTCCAAACTACCGATGCGATCATCCACACCCAAAAACTCAGCAGCAGTCAAGGTTATCGCTCTTAAGGCTGTTTCCCGGTCTAATCCTCCTTTTACCGCCAGCGCAGCTATAAGGGGAAGTTCCCGGATATTTCCCATACCTAAAGATTCCTCAGATTTTAATACTATCTTTAC
The DNA here is from genome assembly GCA_964557845.1 of uncultured Eubacteriales bacterium. Classification (GTDB taxonomy): domain Bacteria; phylum Acidobacteriota; class Aminicenantia; order Aminicenantales; family Aminicenantaceae; genus CAZLBV01. Next base: position 2,142 of record CAZLBV010000240.1, read on the forward strand.
CCCTTTTTGAGCCAGAACCGCGGCATTTGAAATGTTGATCTCCTTGGTTTCCATTCTTCTAGGACCTATTCCAAAGGGACTGATGATGACCGGAATTTTTCTTTTTCCTATTTCCTCAGCTACCTTATAACCTTCTGCACATCCAACTAGAACCGCTTTTAGTTTAAACTCATCTATCAAACGAATCGACGTCATAATATCATCTACCCGGTAACTCTCAATAAAAACAGTTAATTCACCAGTTAGTACCTGTGATAAAATTTCGAGTCTTAAATCTCGTGTAGGAGGAGCGGTATCTTGATCTTTTTTGTATTTTTCTCGATAATCATCCCATTTCTGACTGTATTCCTTGGCTTCGATCAAGGCTTTTCTAATCACATAGGCACTCCCCATCCTGGTAGAAGGAAGCCTTCCCTTGCTTCCATAGGTCGTCTTTGGCCCTTCTCCAAGCGACATCTTCACTCCTGCCGGGGAAAGCAAAACCATTTGTTCCACTGTTTTTCCCGACAATCGGAGTACCGCTGTTTGCCCGCCTATTACATTCTTTCTGCCTGGAGCGGCCATGACTGTGGTTATGCCGGCTGAACGGGCATAGCGAATGTTTTTATCGAAAGGATTGATTGCATCAATTATTTTCATTTGGGCGGTATCCGGATCATAAGTTTCATCCATGTTTCCGGCACCATATTGATCTGTTGTTCCAAGGGTTGTGTGGGATTCTATAAACCCAGGGAGGATCCAATTATTGGACGCATCGATCACTTCAGCTTTTTCCGGAATAGGTATATTTTTTCCTATATCTGTAATAATTCCATTTTCTATCAAAATTATCCCTTCTTCGATCGGAGCACTGCTTATCGGTACGATATATCCATTCTTGATCACCAATTTTTTTGAAGCATCATCAGCATGTATTCCGAAATTTCCTACAATCAAGATAAACAGACATATCAAAAATAAAAATTTTATCTTCATTGTCCACCTCTTTCATTTTCCAATTCATATACGATGGTTCCATCGATCAAAACCTTAAGCACATCAGTCTGAATATCAAAAGGATCGCCATTAAAAATTACCAGATCAGCGTCTTTTCCTGTTTCAATGCTGCCTATACGCTTTTCCATTCCGACCAGTTTAGCGGGATTTATGGTAATCGCCTTTAGGGCTTCTTCGGGATCCAACCCATACTTGATAGCGACGGCAGCCTGAAAGCGAAGGAATTCTTGTTGGACAACATCGGCATCAGTCATGATATTGATCTCGACTCCCTGCTTTACCAAGTAATCCGCTATATTGATCAAATTATCTTTTTCATCGAATGTGATCATCCTGGGGCCAACCACAACAATAACTCCTCTTCGGGCTAATTCGTCAGCAACTTTATAGGATTCCTCAGCATGGGCTAAAGACAATTTATAAAAATCGAATTCATCTGCCAGCCTGACCGCGGTCATAATATCATCAACTGGTGAACAATGTATATGAACAGGAATTTCCCGGTTTAAAACCATCAACATTGCCTCTTTTTTTAAGTCTCTTGCTGGTGGTTTAGCTGTTTTATCATTCTCTTTTTTCTTTTCATATAGTTCCAAAGCCTTTTTATAATCCATCGCTTCTACCATGGCTTTCCTAACTATATAGGCGGTTCCCATTTTCGTAACCGGCAGAACTCCTTTGCCAGCATAATACCCTTTCCGGCCCATTGCCATCTTCATATCTACAGGGAAAACTAAGACCATATCATCTACAGTGTTACCACGCAGTTTCAATGCGGCCGACTGTCCGCCAATAACATTTCCACTGCCTGGACGTGCAATGATGGTAGTAACTCCATGGGAAACAGCATCCTGAAAAGAATGGGAATGGGGCTCCATGCCCTCAGGATGAATAGAATCGATAATGCGAAGTTGAGGAGTACACGGATCGCTCATTTCGTTATCTTCGGTTATACCTCCACTGGGGCCAAGCCCTAGATGGGAATGAGAATCGATCAAACCTGGGGTAACTATACACCCGGAGGCATCGATGAGACTGAATTCCTTAGGAATCTCAATATTCTGCCCAACTGCGGTAATCTTCCCATTTTCTATAAGGATTGTCCCCTCTTCAATAATCCCTTGGGTCACGGTTAATATTTTGGCATTCTTGATGGCAGTTATCTCATTCTTTCCGAAAAGAAAGAAAGATAGTGCAGCCAAACACCAAAGAAACAAAACCGGAAATCTCATAAATTTTATCATTTACAACCTTCCATAAAAAAATCGAAAGACAAGTATAATACAAATCTATCACTCAGAATAGAGCAAATGTAATGAAACGTAGAATAGAAATTAATGATTAAATTGTGATCACTATGGAACTAAGTAAGTATAAATCAGTACTGTCAAAACCTTCCACAGGCATTCTCTGATAAATCACTTGAACGCTTGTCGACAATGCAAAATGTTCGTTGATCGAGACGGCTAAAGATACATGAGAATTGGATCGATAGTCATTAAAATCCTCTAAGTTGAAGAACAGAGTCTCTTGAACTGTCATTTGAGAAGATTCTGAAACTTTAAGAGTAGCCTTAGTTGTGAAGATCGAGGAAAGAAAAGAGGTGCTGATGGTTTTTTCCCAGGACTCAGGAGAATTGGCACTGCTCTGCTCTGCTATTTTATGTGTATTGTTTTCATTGTTCCATCCAAATGCCAGTTCAGACATGATCGTGATGGTTTCCCGGCCGATCCAGGTAGCTCCACCCCCCGCCGAGAAAGCCCATCTAAAATTATAACCAGCCAGCTTATTTCTCTCATAGCGTATGAAACCCAATAAATACGCCACGGATTTTATCTTTCGGTCATATTTTAAGTGAGAATAATAATAATCACTCTTTTTGGTCCCGTTAGCGGTTGCATTGATAAACCTTGCCTTAAGATTGATCCGATTATTTTTTATATCAAGGTATTGGTCCGAATCAAAGCTGAAAGAAAAAGTTTCGTTATTTCCCCGGGTAAGAACTAAAGATAAGCTGTTGTTTGAATTATATTTAAGATCTTTCTGCTCTGACTTTTCCTTGCTTTCTTCAGCGGCTGTTAAAACTGGTAAAATAAAAATAAAAAACAGCAGGGAAATAATTTTTAAGACTGCCCGCAATGATTTTCCATACACAATAAAATTCCTTTCTATATTTAAAATACTAAACAGGAACCCAGTATCCGGGAGTTTTGCTTTCTAGTTTTTTTTGTTTTCCTTTTTTTTTTGATTTTTTTTCCAGTAATTCAAACAGTCTGTATTGCAGAAATAATAAACATAATCCTTTCCTTCTGCCTGCAAAGCCGCAGACTTGGGAATTACTTTCTTGCAAACATGACAAGCGATTTTTTCTTCTTCTTTCATATTCTTACCTCGCCAAAATTCTAGAATCGAAAGACTATTTTAACCATAAACTAACTAAAAAAATCAATAAAAAATGCTTACTAATTGTATAAGAATCCATTAATTTGTATTATAATTCAAATGAAATTTACCAGGAGATCAAATTGAGACGTAAAACTCCGATTATTCTATTCATCTTATCAATAGTATTGATCATAGTGGGGCTTAAAATGGGAGAATACTGGAAAGTCTTGGAAAAAGCCATAACAGTGTGCTTGAGCTGTATCGGGATCGGATAACAGAAGGGAACCATGAAGCTTCTTTTAAAACGCCGGTGGTTTCAAGCGATCAGCGCTTTGGCAATCAATGCGTATTTCCCTGGCTGGCTGAAGGGAGGGATCTATCAGGGAAATGCCAAAGGAATCTGCGTTCCGGTTCTAAATTGCTATTCCTGTCCTGCTGCTTTGGGGGCATGCCCGATAGGTGCGCTTCAGAATTTTTTTGCCAGTCTTAGATTTAATCTATCGATAGCCCAATATCAATTTGGTCTCTATGTTATCGGATTTTTTGGTGCGGTGGGTAGTTTGGCCGGCCGTATTCCCTGCGGCTGGATGTGTCCTTTCGGCCTCCTGCAGGAACTCATGTACAAAATAAAAACTCCCAAAATCCGCATCCCCTATTTTTTATCTTATTTTAAATATGTTGTCTTATTGGTAATGGTTCTTGCTCTTCCGTTATTGATTGTTGATGATTTTGGTTTTGGGCAGACATGGTTTTGCAAATGGATCTGCCCGGCAGGAACTTTAGAAGCAGGAATCCCTTTGGCAACCTTAAATACCACCATCCGCAGCCAGATAGGTTTCTTGTTCAGCTGGAAACTGGGGATACTTTCCCTTTTTTTGGTCTGGATGGTAGTCAGTAAACGACCTTTCTGCCGGCTTTTTTGCCCTTTGGGAGTGATATTAGGTTTATTCAATCGAATAAGCTATTTCAGAATGGCAGTGGATGATGAAAAATGTACACGATGCGACCAGTGTCTCATAGATTGTCCCGTGGACATCAAAATTTATGAATCTCCTAACAGCCCGGAGTGCATTCGCTGTATGAAATGTATAACTGTCTGCCCTTATGGAGCAGTCGATTATAAATTCATGAAGTCCAAGACGAAAGAACAACTGTCTGAAACTTGAATTCCAGATATGCCATCTAGACCATCGGGTTCATTAAATTCACGAGATAGGCTTAAATCTGTATTTTGACTTTTCTTTGATTATTTTTCCGAAAAAATTGACGGGATCATGATTAAATGCAAAGATCCAGTCTTCTTTGATCCCTCTGTCCAAATACTTTTTCTTATTCTCCATGGTCTCTACGGGATAGAGGTCATAACTCATGACATAAGATAAACCGACATGCGCTGACATAGGTATCATATCGCCTAGAAAAAAAACACATCCTTCATCTGTCTCTATGAGAACACATTGATGGTATTTGGTATGACCCGGGGCGGGTAAAACTTTTACTCCTTTGCAGACCTCAGCGGTTCCATTTACCAGACAAAGCTGTCCGCTTTTCTCCAAAGGAACGAATAAGTGAGGCAGATAACTGGCGCCGTCTCTGAATCCAGGTTTTTGTGCAACCTGCCATTCTCCCTTTTGGATGATATATTTTGCCTTTGGAAAAGCCGGAGTATATTCACCCTTTTCATTTTTTGTGATATTCCCCCCGCAGTGGTCAAAATGTAGATGGGTATTGATAACAAAATCAATATCTTCAACTGAATAATTCAACTCATTAAGGCTGGATACTAAACCTGGATCTCTTTCTATGCTGTAGTAGCGATAAAATTGTTTTTTTAAATAACTTCCGGCCCCGGTCTCTATTAGGACCGTTGTATCCGGTGTTTGCACTAAAAGGGAATTGAGGCCCATTTTTATTCTGTTTTCTGAATCTGCCGGACATTTTTTTTCCCATAGAGTCTTGGGGACCACCCCAAACATAGCACCACCGTCCAGATAAAAAAAACCATCACGCAGTCCGAAAATCTTAAATTTTCCTAGAGTCAGTTGGGTGAGAGTCATCTGGTAAGTTTTTCCAGATCGTAAATAAGATCTTTTGTTTGATAAGCAGCAAGTTCTATTTCATCTGTATCCATCCGAATGGCGTCTTCAGGGCAAGCCTCAACACAAAACCCACAGAAACAGCATCTATTCAGATCTATAATAAAGGTTTTGGGGTATTTTTGAATATCGGGGTCAGGATCCTCGGCAGCTTCAATATAAATACATTCAGAAGGACAGACAGTCGCACAGAGCATACAGGCGACACACCTTGGTTTTCCATTTTCTCTAAGCATGATTCGATGTCTGCTTCTATGGCGTGAGGCCAGAGCCGGTCTTTCTTCGGGATACTGGATCGTAACCGCCCCTTTTCTTTTGGTTTTAATACCGAACAGCCTCAGTGTATGAAAAAAGATATTCACACAGAAATGACGGGCAGTAATCACAAATCCACGAAGTATTTCAAAAAAGTATCCGAATAACTTAATCATTTTATAAAATTCTCATTACTACTGCGGTTGCAACCACATTAAAAATACTTAACGGTATCATAAATTTCCATCCGAAATCCATCAGTTGATCATAGCGGAAACGGGGATAGGTCCAGCGGATAAGGATCTGCATCCAGCAAAAGAAGAATACCTTCAGGTTGAAGATCAGGACCTGGAAAAACACCACAATCCCATGGGGAAGCAGCCATTTCCCTCCCCAGGGAAAATGAAACCCATCCGCATACAGCCAGGGAACCTGCCATCCTCCAAAAAACAGAGTGGTCAATAAACAAGCAATGATCAGGACTTTCATAAAATCCGTGAACATATACAGTCCCCATTTAAGTCCGCTGTATTCCGTGAAAAATCCGACAATCTCAGATTCACCCTCAGGCAGGTCGAAGGGAACTCTTTCTGATTCAGCCACAGCAGCGATCAGAAAAACTATAAACCCAAGAGGTTGAATGAAAAACCCCCATTTTGGAAGCCATCCGAATAGAAGTTCCCCTTGGGTTTCAACGATCGCGGAAAAACTAAGAGAGGGAAAAACCATAACCAATCCGACCAAGGACAGGCCCAAAGCTACTTCATAGGATATTAATTGAGCCGTTCCTCTAAGCCCTCCGATGATCGTCCATCTGTTATTTGAGGCCCAACCGCTGAGCAGCACTCCATAAATGGTCAAAGTCAGCATGGCGAGCACGAATAATACGCCCACATTCATATCCAGCACTTGCAGCTTAATCGTTCTCTCTCCGATCCTCAACACATCTCCAAAGGGAATAGCGGCAATGGTTACCAACACAAAGAAAAAAGACAGAAAAGGCGCCAGGTTATGTATGAATTTTCTGGAGAAACTCGGAGTAAAATCCTCTTTGAAAAACATCTTTATGGCATCGGCAAAAGGCTGAAACAAACCAAGGATACGGAATCCATAGATATTCGCACGGTTTGCCCCGATCCTATCCTGCATCACGGCGCTTTCTTTTCGTTCCGCCCAGGTCAGATACAAACTCAATACCAAAAACCAGATCATGGCGAAAATGATCTTAATGAGAATGATTAAAATATCAGTCACTGTTCTTCCTGGAAAAAAGTAATTTCTTTTTTCATTGTTTGATAAATTCGGTCGATATTCTTGAATTGATTGTAATAACTGAAATTCAATCCGATTTTTTTTGCGATAGATAGAAGAATATCAAATTGGGAACGGCTTTCTCCCGGGCCTTCAAATACCGTGTCGAAATGCTGGATTATTCCATCAATGTTGACCCAAGAACCCTTTTTCTCAGCAGGATAAACAGAAGGCAGCGATATATCTACCATGCTGTCTAATTCACTTTTTCTTGGGCTGACCAAAAACTTGTTTTCAATCCTCCGTAAAAAATCATTCAGATCCGAGGATCCGATCTTATCAGCTAAAAATGAGTCGAATATCAAGAGCAGATCTATTTTTTTAGCGGACAGGTCATCGAGCTTTAAGGGGTTCAAATCAAAACCAATTTCTTTGGCCCCCCTACGGTTAGGGGATCTCTCTGGGGTTAATAAGATCTCATCAGATTCTGCGTCATTGGGATCAACAAAATAAATCTCATTGACCTTGAGATCTTCCTTGAATAATTTTTTTATTAAAAACAATTCTTCATTTGTAAGCCAGGAGCTCAAGATCAAAGCTATTCGGGAAGTCTTTTCTCTGTACAATAAACGTTTTATTTTTTCTGAGATAACATCTTCTGCCTTTTCCCATCCGTATGAATGATCAAGATCCTGGGAAATAATTTCATCCGCCCGGTTACTATTTAAATAATCATAACCATAACGACCATGATCGCAGATCCAGTATCCATTGATCTTATGGTTTTCTTCTGCTTGGATCCTGAGGACCTTTCTCGGAATTCTAAACCTGGGATTCTCGGGAAGATACTGAACAGAGATGCTGCATCCTCTTGAGCATAATGGGCAGATGGATACTCCCTTTTTTAAAAACCAGGTTCTGGATCTGAAGCGAAAGTCAGTATCGGTTATCGCCCCTACCGGACATAACTGGGCAAGGTTTCCGGAATAATTATTATCGATTGTCTGACCCTCTAAAATATTCACTTCTGTTTTATTTGATCGCTCAAATACACCCATCTCACCTGTTTTAGTTACTTCACGCAGGAATCTGACACAACGCCGACAGAGTATACACCGCTCCTGATCATGCAGCAAATTTTTTCCTAGAGAAACTTTTTTGGCATGCCTTTCTTTTTCTTCTAGGTAATGGCCTTCAAACAGACCGTATTCTTCATAATAATCCTGAAGTTTACAATCGCCTGCTTGATCACAGATAGGACAGTCTAAAGGATGTTCAGTCAAGAGAAATTCCAGCACAGCTTTCCGCGCTTCCACTACTTTTTCACTCTTGGTGTAGACTTTCATTCCATCTCTGACCTGAGTCGAACATGCCAGCTCCAGTTTTGGCGCCCCTTCAATCTCAACCAGGCACATGCGGCAGGTTCCTTCAGGGGGAAATGCAGGATGATAGCAAAAATGAGGAATATGTATACCAACTTTTTCGGCTGCTTTCAGAATAGTCTCCCCAGATGTGGATTCTACTGGTATATCATCGATAAAAAATTTTATCATCTTGCTTTACGACTCCTGCCTTCTGTTTTCTATATAGGCCTCAAACTCTTTTCTAAATTTCTTTACTATCGATAAAATGGGCATGGCCGCAGCGTCGCCCAATGGGCATAGCGTTTTTCCCAGCATATTGGAAGCAATCCTCCCGATCTCATCTATGTCTTCGTTCCTGCCTTCTCCTCTGGCAATCCGTTCAACTATCTTTTTGATCCAGGCATTCCCATGCCGGCAGGGAGTACACTGGCCGCATGATTCATGGGAATAAAAATTGGATATTATTCTAAGCACATCTACCATTGAAGTTTTCTCATCAATAACGATCACACCCGCAGAGCCGAGCATAGAACCAGCTTCCATAAGTGAGTCAAAATCCATGTTTATATCGATCTCATCCTTGGTAAGGATGGGAGCTGACATTCCTCCCGGAATTACGGCTTTTAATTTTTTTCCGGCTTCGAGTCCTCCGGCATAATTAAAAATAATCTCTTTGAGATTGACACCCACCGGCAGTTCATACAGCCCTGGTTTTTTAACTGCGCCGCTCACTCCAAAGAGTCGAGTCCCGCCGTCTTTCAGTTTCCCCTGCTGACAGAACCAATCTGCACCATTTAAAATAATATGAGGAACATTTGTCAGTGTTTCCACATTATTGATAACCGTAGGGCATTTAAAAAGTCCGATGGATGCCGGAAAAGGAGGCTTTAATCTTGGATTCCCCCTTTTCCCTTCGAGCGATTCTAATAGTGCTGTTTCTTCTCCGCAAATGTAAGCTCCAGCACCCCGATGTACATAAACATCGAGATCAAATCCGGTCTTTAAAATATTTTTGCCTAAATATCCGTGTTTATAAGCTTCTTGGATCGCATTTTCCAGGCGGACGGCAATATGTTCATATTCCCCCCGGATATAGATATAGGCGGTATTTATCCCAACACAGAATGCGGTTATAATAATCCCTTCCAGGAGCGCATGAGGAGTATGGGATAGGATATACCGGTCTTTGATCGTCCCCGGCTCTCCTTCATCAGCATTTACACATAGATATTTAGGTTTCTCTACATCCTTAGGAACAAAACTCCATTTCATTCCTGCCGGGAAACCAGCTCCTCCCCTTCCCCTCAGACCAGCGGCTTTGACTTCAGTTAAAATTTCCTCCGGCGTCATTTTTGTCAAAGCCTTTTTAACGGCTTCATAGCCCCCCTTTTTTAGATATACCTCCAGTTTATATGCATTTTCCAGCCCGAAAAGTCTGCTTAATATTTTTTCTTTCAATTTCTTATTCTAATTCATCCAAGATCTTATCGATCTTTTTTTTATCCAAATGCCCATAATAATCAAAATTGATCATCATACAGGGAGCCATTTCACACGCACCCAAACACTGAACTGTCGACAAGGTGAATTTTTTGTCGGAAGTAGTCTGCCCTACTTTGATCCCCAGTTTCTTACTGAGATATTCGATCAAACTCTCCGCTCCCAATAAAGAACAGGTTAGATTAGAACAGATCTGGATATGATATTTGCCGACAGGTTTCCGGTTAAACATGGTATAGAACGAAATCACTTCCTTTACCCTTACTTGAGTGATACCCAGCAGTTCAGCCACTCTTTTTTCTTCATTCTCGGAAATATAACCGAATTCCCGCTGGACCAGATGTAAAACCGGGAGCAAGGCTGCCGCATTATCAGGATAGGAAGATAGGACATCCTTTATTTTTTGTTCCAGTGCATCTGAAAAAGCAGCACTCATCTATCCAGTTCTCCTCCTATCATGTTTAAAGATCCAAAGGTAGGAATAACATCTGCTATCATATGCCCGATGATCATTTCTTCTAAAGCAGAGACTATATGAAAACATGGAGCTCGGAGATGAAGCCGGTAAGGCCTGTCCGTACCATCAGAGACGATGTAGAAGCCAACCTCTCCGCTTCCTCCTTCCACAGAAAAATAGACCTCTCCTTTGGGAGGGCGTATACCATGATCTTTCATGAAAAATTTAAAATGATTGATTATACCTTCTATATTGGTATAGGTATCTTCCTTAGGTGGAACTATATATTTTTTTGTTTCGGTTAAAATCCCTGGATATTTATCCTTTTCCGATCCTTCCAGATTAGGAGAGAGCTTTATCCGCCTGGTTTCCCTTTGGCTGCGTGAGATCTCAATGGCTTCAGAAGGCGGTATTCCATCTAACTCAGACAGGATCGGCGCAGACGGCCCGGGAATCTTATTCAGTGCCTGTTCGATTATCCGCAGGCTTTGCTCCATCTCACGCATCCGGACACTATAACGATCATAATTATCTCCCTTCTCGCCAAGGGGAACCTCAAAATCAAGCAAATCATAGACTAGATAGGGATGGGCTTTGCGCACATCATACATTACCCCGCTGGCACGAAGACAGGGTCCGGTAAATCCATAATTGACTGCCATATCAGGACTCACGACTGCGACATCCCTGGTTCGATCGATCCATATCTTGTTTTTATCCAGAAGTCCGGAACAATCTTTTAATAATTTCCTGGTGGCTTCAATGGCTTTTTTAACCTGGTTATGAAATTCATGGTGCAGATCGGCTCTTACTCCACCAATTCGAATATATGAGGTTGTCATTCTGGCACCAGTGGTCTGTTCGATTACATTCCAAATTTCCTCTCTGGCCTGAATTAAATACAAAAAAACAGTGAAAGCTCCGCATTCCATTGTCATGGCTGCCAGGGCGGTCAAATGGTCGCTGATTCTGGATAACTCGCACATCATCACACGAATGTATTGGGCCCTTTCAGGTGATTCGATCTCCAGCATCTTCTCGAGCGTCATTACATATCCAAGATTGTTAATGAGAGGAGAAACATAGTTGAGCCTGTCGGTGTAAGGGAGGAGATTGAAATAGGTTTTATTTTCACACGTTTTTTCAAAACCACGATGTAAATAGCCTACCTCCAGCTCTGCATTGAGAATTTTTTCTCCATCCAATTCCAGCATGATCCTGATCGTCCCATGCATAGCAGGGTGAGAAGGCCCCATGTTGATCAACATGGTGTCCTGCCGGGCTTCTTTTTGGATCCTAGTCTTCATCTCTTTTTCTCATCGGAATGATAGGCTGTTGTTTACGCAAGGGGTAATCTTTGCGCAATGGGAATCCTTCAAATCCATCATACATAAGCAGTCTTCGCAAATCCGGATGCCCGGAAAAGGTAATCCCGAACATATCATAGATTTCTCTCTCCAGCCAATTAGCATTTTTCCAGAAAACAGTAAGGGATTTAATCTCGGGATCTTTCTCATGCAGACGTATTTTAATTCGGATCCTTTGATTGTGATCAAGTGAAAAAAGATGATAGACCATCTCAAAACGCTGATCCTCTCCTTTGAAATCCACACAGGTTAAATCCAGCAGCATAGAGTAAGAATAGGGTTCCTGTCTCAGGAATTTTACGATGTCATAAAGATCATCTCTTCCAATAATGATGATCTCATCGTTGAATTGGACAAAAGAATCTAGAATTTTACCGGGAAATTTTTCCTCTAGGATCTGAATTATTTTTTTGACTTCCATCGCCAATCATGCTTTTGATTTTGAATTTTATCCTGTAATTTCTCCAGGGCATTCAGAATAGTCTCCGGCCGGGGAGGACATCCCGGGATATAGACATCTACCGGGATGATCTTATCAATTCCCTGGACAACCGCATAATTATCATAAATGCCTCCGCTCAAGGTACAAGCCCCGCAGGCAATGACCCATTTTGGTTCACAGAGTTGATCATAAACCGTTTTAAGGACAGGAGCTTCCTTATGCGAGATCGTTCCCACCACAAACAGCATGTCCGCCTGGCGAGGTGAAAAGGTTGTCATCCCGACACCAAAACGATCAAAATCCCAATGAGCACAAGCAGCGGACATATACTCCATACCGCAACATGCAGTGATAAAAGGATAATGAAACAGAGAATACTTCCTCCCCCATCCCAACATATAGTTTAATTTGGTAGCGAACCAATTACCCTTATATTTATGAGGGTAATAACTTCTATTTTTTATCCTTCCCACTTGAATGCCCCTTTTTTCCAAGCATAAACAAAACCTGCCGCCAGAATAAAAATATAGACAAACATCACTACCATAACAGGACTGCCCATTTGTTTAAAAACCAGAGCCCACGGATAAAAGAATACCACTTCCACATCAAATAAAAGAAAAAGAAACGCTATTAGATAGTATTTTATAGGGACCGGATTAATCGTAGTCTGCAGGTAGGGGCTTCCGCATTCGAACGGCCTGTCCTTGACAGGATTGGATTTTTTGGGCCCTAAGATTTTGTTTACGATGACCATAAATCCCCCTAGGGCACCAAAGATGAGAAAGACTAATGTTATTTCGATCATCGAATTTAAGGGCATGATTTTATAAAAATAAATTCAAAGATGCAATCATTTTTTATGTTTTTTTTATTTAAACTTTCATGATCCAATCAATTAAAAACGTAAATTATCAAACAGGCCAGGAACACTATGATCAACAGGGCAAGACTGATATAAATTATGTTTTAACTATCAAATTCCAATTGACAAAAGATTGATTTCAATAAATAATTTATCGTTATGAAAATTAAAATTTTTAAGTTTAATTTACTTTTTTTATTGGCCATTTTGCTGCTGCTGTATCCCATAATTCAATGCCGCCAGTCAAATGATGGAAGATCGGTTTTAAAGAAAAACGGTTTACTGAGATTAATAGATAACTTAGATGCCGATTCAGTAAAAACAACTCCTTTTAAGGACCTTTTACAGCAGTTTGAATCTATTGATGACGATCTCAATGGTAAGATCACTGAATTTCGCGAATTGTCGACCAGCAAACAAAGAGTCTTTGCCGCTACCACCAGTCACTCTATACTTGGGTATTCAGATACCGAAAAACCTCAGAAGATGGTCATTCTGATGAACGATACCCCCCTTGAATTCCTAAATGGAGGAGAAGAGGGTTTCATCCGCTGGAAATGGATCAAAACCAATCGTGATATCGATTTTAGTTTTGACAAAAATTACAACAAACGTTTGCAGTATTTATTTCTTGAGGAGAATGAATCCTTTGAATTTGAGACTATTTTTCCTGACGCGCCGGTTGAGATCCAAATTCTGGCCCGGAGAAACTGGCATCCGATTGATCTTCAAGTTCTGCTGGATGGAGAAGTCATAGCAGAAAATCCGATCAGCAGAAATTCTCAACTTTTTAAGATTCCGGTTAACAGTTCCTGCGGAACCCATAAAATAAAATTACAAGCTGGAATATCTGAAAGGTTGAAGGTACAAACCAGGCCTACCCCTCCTCGGCTTTTGATAAACCTCATCCGGGTCATGACAAAAAATGATGTCATTCTCTTTTTTGTGCCTGCTTCACTGCAAAAAGATCTGTTTGGGAGTAATTTAACGGCGGAGTATTTAACCGACTTGAGCGAATCCGGTGAAGAGAACCCTTCTTATAAATTGTATAAAATCAAGTACACCCATACTTTGGATGAATATGATCAAAAATACAATCCGGAAAATATCAAAAAAAAGATCAATTTAGAGAATCTATCCCTGGATGTTCTGATGGCTCCTCCTGAGACCAGTATGGAATTTCAATTTTCTTTACCAAAGAACTGCTATCTTGAATTTGATACCGGTATATATACTGAAAATGTATATGAAGGTCCATTTGCAGCGCGCTTTAAAATCATCCTGGAAGAGGGCAAAAACCAAAACACACTCTATGATAAAGAATTTGTTTTACAACCAGAAAGTCTTAAAGAACAGATGATTCATGCAAAGATCGATCTAAATCAGTACGCAGATAAAAACATTAAGCTTACCTTTATCACTGAAAAATCTGAGCAAAGCTCTCCTGAAAACAATAATTTTGCTTTCTGGGCTAATCCTATCCTGTACACACCAAAACCCGATAATATGAATATAATCTTGATCTCACTGGACACATTAAGAGCCGATCATCTTTCCTGCTACGGGTACCATAGGAATACAAGTCCTAATTTAGACGAGTTTACCAAAGATTGTGTTCTCTTTGAAAATGTTTTTGCTCATAGCTCCTGGACTTTACCATCTCATCTTTCCATGCTCTTTTCTTTAAATGGTGCCAGCCATCAAGTCTACCATAACACCCAAAAGATAGATAACTCGATTCCCTCCCTGGCCTCCTATTTAAGAGACAATGGTTATGTCACCTATGGCTTCACAGGCGGAGGCTATGTGAGTTCCATATATGGTTTTGCCAAAGGTTTTGATTGGTATGATGAACCTGTCGGCGGACGGAACGCGCCCCTGGCAGATGATGAAGCCGAAAGGCTCTATGAATACACCTCAGATTGGATAAACAAAAATAAAGACAAGCAGTTTTTTCTTTTTCTCCACACCTTTCAGATCCATGGTCCCTACCAATGTCCCGAACCTTGGATCGAAACCTATTTAGATGAAAACGCCAAATGGAAAGGCATCGGACTCCGTCTGCTTTTGGAAGAAAAAGGACAAGATTTCCCATTCACCCCTGAAGAGAGAGAAAATATAAAAGCCCTCTATGACGGCGAGATCAAATACACCGATGAGACTCTGATCAAACCCTTGCTCGAATTTCTTAAAAAAAATAATCTGTATGATAATACATTATTGATCATCACTTCCGATCATGGTGAAGAGTTTTATGAACATGGAGGATGGCTCCATTCCAGAACTTTATATAATGAATTGATACGCGTTCCTCTTTTCATTAAATTTCCTTCATCGCAATACAAAGGAATGCAGATCAAACCTAACGCCCGTTTGATAGACATTATGCCGACTATATTAGGAGCATGCTCGATCGATTATCCGGGAGACTCTTTGGAGGGAAAGAGTTTGATGGATCTAATAACCGGAAATGAAACAGAAGACAGGACATTTATAAGCGATCTGGCCTATAAAGACATCTATGATCCAAGTCCCTCGCTCATCGCTACTAACGAGGGCAATATCAAAGTGATCATTGAAAAGTCAAAAACCGGGATTAAAAGCATCGAGACTTATGACATAGAAAATGATCCGGGAGAACAATCCACAAGCGTTTTTAACAAGGCGGTAAAGGTCAGAAATAGTATTCTAGATTTCATCGACAAATACTACCAAGAAAAACTTAAGGTCCAGCGCAAAAAAAGTCAGGTTCACCTCGATGAAAAAATGAAGGAAAAACTGAGAGCCCTTGGATACCTTCGTTAATACTCGAAAATATTTCAGTCAAAAAAAGTATTCATTCTTAGTATACTCAGCATTTATTCTTTTACTTATATTAGGGAGCATCCTTTGCCATCGAAATAACAAGGCCGGCAAAAATATTATTCTTATTACACTGGATACACTCAGAGCCGATCATGTAAGCGCCTTTGGAAGCGAATACGCCGAGACTCCCCATATTGATTTTTTTGCCGAATCCGGAATCACCTTCAACACCTGTTACAGCCCGATCCCCATAACCCTTCCCGCTCATGCTTCTCTCTTTCATTCCTTATCCCCTCATGAGATCAAGGTGTATAATAACGGTCAGATCCTACCCGAAAAAAGCCCTTCTCCTTCCCTGGCTACTGTTTTTAAACAAAAAGGATACGATACCGCTGCCTTTGTTTCTTTAGGAGTCCTGAAATCTCATTTCAGAATAAATTCGGGTTTTGATCTCTATGACGATAGATTTCCTGAGGAGAGATGGTATCTCACTGCCGGGGAAATCAATAAAAAAGTTTTTTCTTGGCTGGATCAACCACACCCCGATCCATTTTTCCTGTGGATCCATTATTCCGATCCTCATGACCCCTATGCTCCGCCTACGCTTGCTCCCGATTTTCGAGTCCAACTGAACGGTCAAGTCCATTCGGAATTCTGCCTGCAGAAAAAAGAGGTTATTACCTGTGAATTCGAATTGATTCCGGGAGAAAATACAATCGATCTGGTATCTCTGAATGACTTTCCGGTCCCTCGGGATGATTATCGGATAAGCTTGAATGATTTTGAGCATGAAGACAGGGACTGCTTAAAATTCAATTATAAAAACCTTACCTTCTATCATCAAGATGACAGGAAAAGTGCTTTCATTAAAAAGACCGGGCAAATAAAAATATTCAACTCCGGGAGTAAAATGAAATGGATCCTTCGTTTTCAGGGAAATATTAATCTTTTTCCCTCGGAAATGTCGGAAGGCTATATAAATGAAGTTAAATATTTGGACTCGGAAATCGGAAAACTAACTGAACACCTAAGAGAAACAGGATTACTTGAAAATAGCACCATCGTATTAGTCGGCGATCATGGAGAAGGATTGGGTGAACATTATTCTGAGCTGGGCGACCGCTATTATGGGCACATTCATTATCTATATACCTTTCACACCCGAATACCTTTGATCATTTACGATGCTTCATTTAAGGACAATCCTCTCAGAATAAAAAAACCAGCCACATTGATGGATATCGCTCCGACCATGTTAAAATTGGCAAACATACCCATTCCTTCCTTATTCAAAGGAGAAGATCTTATGGGTTTAGACAGCACCACTCCCGCAAATGACGTCCTGTTTTTTGAAACCTATTCTCCGGAAGCAGCGGCCAACCGGTTCGGGCTGTTAAGTTATCCCTGGCTTCTTATCTTTACACCAGGTGAGATGCTCTACGAATTGTTTGATCTTAAAAACGATCCGCGACAGCAGAATAATATTTATCCATCCTTCCAGGATAACGTCCTTATCAGAGAATTGACCCAGAAACTCAATACCCGGGCAAGAAATATCCTATCCACGAAGACAGAGGTTGAATTCGATCAGAAAAGCCGGGAAATATTGAGGTCTTTGGGTTATATCAAGTAGGATCAAGGATTATCTTTCTTCTTTAGAAAATTATAAATTTGGGCAGGGAGACGCCAGAATATCCGGTTGATCATACGTAAAAAAAAAGGCCGTCTTGGATTAATAAAGCCCGATTGGCCCTGTTTTTTTCTTTCCTCTGCCAGCACTCTCTGGACTATGGGACAACCTAAACTTTCGCGGCAGTAGGGACTCAATTTGCCCTGGCTAAGATATCTCCGTATCTCCTGAATTTCAGGAGAATTCCAGGCTTCTTTCCAGTCTTTCATAGGAGCAACAATCGGATTTCCATAACAGCAAGGAAGAATCCCTCTTCTTAAAATGTAATAACTTTCCCATGGTTCCCGGCAGAGTGGGAATTTTGAATAACCAAGATCAGTATTATCATTTTTATTATCCATGTCATTTAGTCTTTCATCGGCTTCAGATTTTATCTTATTTCTTTGATCGCTCATTTTCAGGACCTTTGAAATTCAAAATAGAAATCAGTGCCGGTTTTTTTGCCCGGCTCTTTGATGGTTCCAAATTCAAACTGATTCGCTACCGGCACTCCATAACGCTCGGAAAACAATTCACACTGTTTGAAGATCTCTTCCAATTCCTTCCTTGGCAAGAGTTCTTCTTTATAATTAAAATGGTACCCACCCCTATCTTTTTCGATCTTTGGATCCAATAAAAACAACAACGGCCTTAAAACCAGAGCGTCTGCTTCAATTCTTTGGCACAACCGGAAATATTCCTCCAGATCTCCCCGATTGACTTTCATGGGCATAAAAACCATATTAATCTTAGGAAAATTATTATGTTTTTTCCTTTCCCGGTTCAATAATTCCAGATTGGGAATAATCGAGTCCCATTTATCATTTCTAATTTTTGCATAGGTTTCCTTAGTGGCAGCATCTAGAGACACATAAAGAAAAATAGGTTTTCCTACCAGGGCTTGGATCGTTCTTGTGGTGAAGGCCTGACCATTAGTAGAAAGTTCCAGATATTTATGGTGTCTGGCGAAAAGTTCGAGGATCTCTTTAAAACGGGGATGCAGCAGAGGCTCTCCAAAAGAACAATTGACCAGGGTTCTCGCCGATCTGAAGAAAGGACCATATCCCTCTAAAGTCTTTTCATCCACATTGACATCACTGTACTCACCCTCTAATTCTTTCATACTATCCCATAAACAATACACACACGGAGGTTTGATATTACACTTTCCATAAAGATCGATCCCCAGGTTCAATGGATAGGACTCCAGTTCTGTTTTTCCCTCGATCATTTCTCGGTAATTCATGATCGCATTACGATGAAAATAAAGGTAATTGGAATGGGCATCATCATCATCATGCAGCCTCAGCTCAGCAACTCTAACTCCTAAATTTCTTTTATCATCAAGGTGAAATTTTAAAGGAAATAGTTTATTTACTGAAAACTCCAATTCAAATTCAATACCGTCTACTGCACTTTTCATTGGAATATTATTTTCATTTTGTCCCGGGCCCGGTTTTATCTCTACACTGTAGAAATTCCACTTATGCATGAGTGGAATTTCTCCGATCTCAACTCCTTGTAGCTTCAACCTCAATTTTTGGCTGAAATCCATGAATTCCGAAAAAGCGTAAAAACTGATATATTTATATGCGTCAACCTGTCGTGGGAGAATGCCTGATTTCGCATTTTCAGAAATCCATACAAATTCATAGAAATTATCCTGTTCCCACTCATTCCACCCGTTGTAATTTTCAGCGATCAGGATCTCATTGTCTTTTTTACTGAGAATCTCGACTTTATCCACTAAGATTCCCAGCTCTCTTTTATCCTCTCGATCAAGCGGTTTAAAGATCTTATTCAGCTTCATGTCAACCTGAACATGATCTTCGGTATTTTCTAATGGAAAAATATAGACATTATTTTCGCCGTGTATTTTTGTTTCACCTTGCAGTTTTTGATTAACCCAGACTTTCAGAACCGGATCTTCTTCATGATGAAAAGTATGCCCTCCCCGTATCAACAGATACCTCCTTAAGCCTGGTTCTAAGCCGCTGAAAAAACACACTGCTTCTTGTTTCATCCATCGCGGTTTGTTTCCGGAGGATTCATGACCTGATCTCTCCTCATCATACCAACCTTCGAACAATTTCTCGATTTCGGAGGGAACCTTAAGCTCTACCTCTTTAACCAAGATCCCCAAAGTTCGTTTATCTCCTGGGACCGCAGCCGGAAAAGTCTTATCAAGGATCAGATCTACTCGGATATAATCCTGAGTCATACCCAAAGGGACCAAATATTTTTTTTCATCCGGATTGATTTTAAAAACTGCTTTTTCCTCTCCGGAAACCAGGATTCTGAGTTCTGGATCGACCTCATCTCGAAAGGGATGCCCCGCCTTTATGACTAAAAAACGTCGAGCCTTCTCTTCTAAATTGGTAAAAACAAGGACCGCCTTTTGTCGCATCCACCGGCAGCTGCCTTGAAACGAATCCTGATCCTTATTTTCAGGAGGATACCACCCTTCAAAATAAGTATCCACAGAATCTCCATCCAAAAGCTCCCATTTGGTTACAATCATCCCCAGTTCACGCGTTTCGTGTATTTTGGATTTATCAAAAACCTTATCCAGGCACAATTCTGCTTCCACCATTCCGGAGACATTTTTCAGGGGTATCAACAACCGGTTCTGCCCAGGTAAAATCTCATATACCTCCTTTTTACCACCGGAGATCTTGATCTCAAGCTTTGGAGCCTCAGCAGCCTCAAAGGGATGGCCGCAAGTCAAAACAAAAAAACTGGTTGCACCGGAGGGGACAGGGCCGATGATACACAGCGCCTTTTGTTTCATCCATCGAGATTGTCCATTTTCGTCATGATCACTCATTTCGGGCAGATACCATCCATCCGCGTAGAAATTCATTTCTTCCGGTAACAGAACAGCCAGGTCCCTTATCATGATTCCCAGGTCGCGTCCATCTCCGGGTATCTTAAATACACGGTCAAGCATAAACTCGATAATCAACTCTCCAGATTCGTCAAAAGGAATGCTGTAAACAGAAAAAGCAGAGGTTATCTTTCTGGAACCCGCTTTGTTCCCATTTATGATTATTTCCAAATCCGGAATCTCTTTATCTAAAAAGGAATGCCCTGCTTGAAAACAGAGATATCTTTTTCCGGGAGGCTCCAGGTTTTTTATTTTACAAATCGCTGTTTGTCCTATCCAGCGAAAAGATCCTGAAGCATCAGATTCCTCGCCGAACCATCCATTTAGATAATCAATCTCAAAATTATTAAATTCAGACATTTCATTAATCGTTTAGGGTATGGATCGCTTGGTTATCCGCTTTGAGGGCTGCTTCCATTATCGATTCAGACAAAGTCGGGTGTATATGGATCGATCCCCCAACGTCTTTAAGCTTTAATCCTGTATGAATTGCCAGAGTCAATTCACTGATCAATTCACTCGCATTGGGCGCTAACACATTGGCTCCGATAATCTTATCCTCTTTATCAGCGATGATTTGTACGATCCCTTCCTGGGCTCCCATGGTCAAAGCTCTGCCGGAAGCCTGCAAGGTGAACATCCCGGTTTTGATTTCGATCTGCTTTTCCTTGGCTTCGGTCTTATTTATTCCAACAGAAGCATATTCCGGTTCGATAAATACCGAATAAGGTAAAGCATGATAGGAGATCCGCTTATTTAAACCCGAAGCATTTTCAGCTGCCAGGATCCCCTCATGGGAAGCCTTATGCGCCAATAATTTTCCTCCGATGAGATCACCGATGGCATATATCCTGGGGACTCCGGTTTCCAATTTTTCATTCACCCGGATAAAACCTTTTTCATCAGCCAGAAGATCAGGACAATCTTTGACTAACTCCTCAGAGTTGGGTTTTCGTCCTGCCGCCAGGAGTACTCTATCCGTTTCAATCTCAAAATCTTGCTCAGTTTTAAGACAGGTCCCCGAAATCTTTATGGACTTTTCCGTAAGTACACTCTTTTTTATGGACATCCTGGTATTGATCCTTATCCCCTGCGATTTAAGCGATCTTTCTATTCTAAGAGCTATGTCCCGGTCGATCCCAGGAAGAATTTGGGGCATTATTTCCAGTACCTCAACCTCACATCCCATTCTGTGATAGATCACACCCATTTCCAATCCGATGGCCCCGGCACCGACAACCAGGAGCTTTTTGGGGATTGCTTTTAATCCCAACGCATCCCTGCTGGTAAGAACAAATTTTCCATCTGGTTTGAGAAAAGGGAGAAAGGCCGGCCTGCTCCCAGTCGCCAGGATTATCTTTTCTGCTTCAACCATTTCCTCTTTCTCCCCCGTTTTTATCAGGATAACATTCTCAGATGAGATCGATGCGGTTCCTTTTATGAGTTCGATCTTGTTTTTATTTAACAGGAATTCTATTCCCTGGACCAATCGTTCGACCGCTCTCTCCTTTTCATCCTGCACTTTTTCCCAATTGAGGGAAATATCAGCTACCGGACCATTTATATTTGCGTTTGATTTTATATTCTTTATTAGGCTGGTTTGATGAAGCAGAAATTTTGTGGGTATGCAGCCCCAGTTCATACAGACCCCGCCCACTTTATTCTTTTCTACCAACAGGACTCTTTTCCCCAGCTGGGCTCCTCTGATAGCAGCAATATATCCTCCCGGGCCGGCTCCAATTACCACAATATCCCATTTTTTTTCCATTGCACATTCCTAACAAATTTGCATGTATTATATACATAATGCCACATAAATGAAAACTTTTATGATGCAGAGAGAATAAAGCGGTTTATTATAACTGGCCACTTAAAACTTTACATGATTAATCCTCCTTCCTGGCTTCTTGATTCTGACTTTTTTCCCCGGCAGTATGCTTCACGTTTCCCCCTTCTGTTTTCGAACAGATAAAGACTTGACAGTCTTGATCAAAAAAGTAATAAATATTGAGAACTAAACCAAGGAGAAACGATCTGAAAAAAAATAGATTATTTATTATAATCACAGCCATAAAGATAAAAATTGCTTTTCTGCTGATAATTTTGATCATCACCCCCTTAAAAGCAAGTGGAACCGGTATAATCCAAGGTTTTGTCTATACTCAAAACCGGCAGCCTATCTTGAACGCCAACATTAATCTAACCCATGTTCAAACCAGTACAAGCATGACGATTGACTCTGATATCGAAGGTCAATTCTTACTGGCCGGCCTTCCTCCCGGTTCCTATAAGATTTCAGTTGATTCTACTGGTTATATGACTTTGGAGAACAAGACACTCCATTTAGAGCCTTCCCAAAATATTAATATTGAGATCATTCTTTCATCCAGGGAAACACAAAACCAATCATCAGCTAAAATCTTATGGATGGATTACAGTAATTGTATCTACCAGACATCTCTAAATAAAGCTCAGCTTCATCACTCACCCATTGCTCATAATGTGTGGTCTTTGATCGAAAACATGGACCTTTCATCCAATACCAACCGGATCGATGTCGGCGGACTCTGGAATAATTATGCAGGGCTTTTTAGCGCCCGTGGAGGCGCTTCCTGGACCCAAAACCAATACCTTCTCAACGGAATGGATATCACCGACCCTTTTGAAACCGGAAAACCCCTTTTATTTCCGGATATATATGCTTTGGAATTTACCCAGCTGATCAATGCCGGGCATCCGCCCTCAGCTCTCTCTCCCGGAGGATATTTTAATCTGATCACACAGCGGCCATCAGACACTTTTTATGGCGGCCTTTCCGCCTTCTATATCCAGCGATCTCTGCAGAGCAGCAATATTACCGCCGCACTCCAAGAAGAAGGCTTATCTGAAAGCCATACCTTCGATTATTTAATGGACGGAAACTTTCATATATCCGGACCTATTGTTCCCCAAAAAATTGCTTTTTTCACTTCTGTCTCCGCGTTTGACCTATCCCGTGACATTGCCGATTATAATTCGATGGACCGGTCCACAGTCTTGTCCGGATTATTCACCTTAAATTTTAAATTACCTTCAAGCCAATTGAATCTCCTCTGGACCGGGCAAACCCTTAATTATCCTTCATTTGGGGCTAAAAGGCATATCCCGTTTACAGCTACATTGGATCGAAAGGATCAATACCACTTAATGCAAGCCATCTTCGAGACCAGACCTCATCCTCATCATTTTGTTAAGATCGGGGCTGGGTATAACTTGGGTGACATCCATTCAGATTTTCAGGATGATCCGGGCCTTCCCTATTCCCTAAATCTGTTCGAAAATGATTACTCAGGAGCCGCGCCACAGTCCTATAATGATCATAGAGAGACACTGAATCTAATGATCGGCGGCTTATCCCTTTTTCCAAGTATCCTTGGAACTAAACACCAACTGCAGTATGGATTTCAAGCCCGGTCCGCCGAATCAACTTCTCAAATTAATATCTACAAAAACCTTCATATCCATTATTTTAATGATGATCCATTAGCTGTCATAAAATACAATACCCCCCTGGAACGAAAGGAAAAAGGCCGCTATTTAAATTTTTACTTTCAGGACACACTGACATTAAAGAATTATTTATCTTTTTATGTGGGCTTCAATCTGTCCAATGACAAAGCATGGTCACCCGATATCCCAGAAACATCCAATAGGATCGAATGGATGCATGTATCCCCCAGGATAGGTATGATCATACCATTGGATCGAGCCAAAACCTCAGCCCTCAAGTTATCTGCTGCCAGATATTATTTTACTCTCCGTCTCCAATACCTAATCTATGGGAATCCCAATTCTCTGGGGGGATTGGTTTATTCGTGGGAAGACCGTAATAATGACAATATCTTTCAAGAGGATGAGAAAGGTCAGCTCATCCGCCGGGAGGGGCCCTATTTTGCTGAGATAGATCCGGACATTAAAAGGCCTTATACGGATGAGATCGCCCTTTCATTCAATCACGCTGACCAATCCGGCTGGTTCTTCACTATCGGCGGCTTTTTCCGGTCCACCAAAAATCTCATTAATACATTAAATACAGGCGTTCCCTTATCGGTTTATATACCTGAGTATTTCATTGATCTCGGAGATGATAGGATAAAACATTCCTACGATGACCTGCTCTTTACGGTTTTTAATCAAAATCCCAACACACTCGGACAAGATTTTTTTCTTCTTACAAACGCCGACCTCGGGAATAAACCTACTTATTATTTTGGTGCAGATATAAATCTTCTTAAAAGATTTGGGGAGAAGTTCACCTTCTATTTTTCATTAAATGCCATGGAAGTAACCGGAACAACCAATCCGGGTAATACAGAGTATGAAAATGACGATGGAATCATCGGCACTCTGTATAACGACCCCAATACGCTTATCAACTCCCGGGGCAGATTGCGTTTTGACAGAGCTTATACCTGCAGGCTTGGATTTACCTATTTAGCTCCTTTTGATATCAGATTGGCGGCAGTCCTGAAATATTACGATGGCCAACCCTTTTCACGTAAAATTATCATTTCCGGGATGAATCAAGGACCATTTTTTATCCAGGCCCACCCCCGGGGTGAAGCTAGATATGAGTTCAACAGCACTTTTGATATCAGAATAGAAAAGATATTCAGGTTCGGATCCTCTCAATTTCACATCATTCTGGATGGATTTAATCTTTTAAACAGCAGTCTGGCAACTCAGGAAAACGCCCTCACCGGACCTGATTACTTAATCAGAGCCGCCAATGAAATTCAATCTCCCCGAGTTTTTCGTTTAGGATTAGCCTATGAATTTTAACCGTTTTTTTCGATCTCTCTTTATTCTGCTATTTTTATTATTGGCCAATTTTGCGATACGCTCATTTGCATATGAGATATTCATTTACCGGCCGCTTCTTCAAAAAAATCCTTTTTCGGAATCCCATAAAATCACGTTACATGGAGAATATTTTGCGCATCTTCAAAATCCAAGCACCTTTCCCAGCTACAATGACCTCAGCGGCCCTGAGGACAGATGGAATTTCGGTTTTCAAAATAAGATCTATATTCATAGAAATACCCGCTTTTTAGCCCAGCTTTATACGCATGATGACGGAGACAAACGGACAAAGTTTGACTGGCACTTTTCGCTTCGTCAGCATATACTTGAAAATCTTGTTTTCATAATTGGACACGACAGCAATCATGATTCCGACCGGGAAAGTTTTTTAAATGGTAAAAGTTATTTTACCAACCGCAATTATTTAGGGATCGGGATACCATACGAACAAAATGGAGTTTATATTGAGCCGTTCACCTGGTTTTTCCATCATTCCAATCAGAGAGGCCACCTTGACCTTTCCGGAAATGAGCTGGTTCAGGAATACGGCATTAGAATAGGGATCCATCCGCATAAATTCTTAACGTTGAACGGACAGATCATCTCACAATCAGAAGCCTATTTCTCTCTGGGACAGGCGCTGTTGGCTGATCTGATCCTGCGCATACATGTGACTTCCTACTTAGAGATATCTACAGGAATATCCTTATGGAAGGATATCCAAAAAAGCCGTTTAGGGAAAAAACAAAGATTCTATAAAATTCTATGGGGTATAGTCATACCTTTTTAATTTTTATGAGCAAGCCGGATTAGTAAATACAATTTTTTATAAATGAATCGTTGATTTTCTATGAACTATTTTTTATCCTGAATTGTTCTTAGATCTATTGATCTTGATCTCGATGGTGAAAAATGACATCAATATCCGTAGGGAACTCATCAAAACATGGGGAACTCCCAAACTTAACAAATAACAACAGTAGGAGGAATCATGCTTGAATCCACCGGACAAATCATTTTTTCTTTGGTGATCATAGCTACCTTTTTTGCCTTTGCTATTCCAGTTTATCGCTATATCCGAATAATCCGGGCCGGACATCCTGAGGGTCGATATGACCATTTGGGAAAACGCATCTCTCAGGCGTTATCTAAAGTTCTTTTTCAAAGATGCACCCTGAGGAGCGAGCGGGTATTTTCAGGATTTATGCACGTGTTTATTTTTTACGGAGCCCTCACTTTCGATACCATGACCGTTAACCACACTTTAGAAGGGTTCCTCCCCAATTTTTATCTTTTCGGTAATGGGGCTTTTGGAGATTTTTTCTCCTTGATCGTGAATATTTTTGCCGTTTTGGTGTTAGTGGGAGTGGCCTTTTTTGCCTTTCGACGATTTATAATCAGGCCAAAAGCTTATGCCACCACCCCACTTGATTCCGGAATCATCTATGTAGCATTAATCTTTGTTACTTTGAGTTATATGTATTTTGAGGTTTTTTCCATAGCCCATCATCCAGGGACAGAACGCCTTTCCTTCCTGGGAGCTCCTATCGCTAGAGCGATAACCGAATCGGGAATGTCACCAGCATCGATCAACAACCATTTTCATATTGCCTGGTGGCTTCATATTATCTTTGTGTTTGGATTTATTGCTTATGTTCCCCATTCTAAATATTTTCATATGTTTGCCGGTCCTTTTAACTTGGTCTTTTCTCCCAATAAACCTTTGGGAGAACTCGATGCGATAGATATAGAGAAAGCTGAGACTTTCGGAATCGAAAAAACCCTTGATTTTTCCTGGAAAGACCACTTGGATGCCTTCGCGTGTATGGAATGCGGACGATGCCAGGATGTGTGTCCGGCTTTTAACTCAGACAAACCTTTATCTCCAAAAATGATCATATTCAATCTGAGAGAACATCTTAAACAAAACACCGGTAAAATAATTAAAAATCAAAGAGAGGATCTAATTCCCTTAATGCAAGAAGTATTTACCGAAGGTGAAATCTGGACTTGCACTACCTGCGGAGCCTGTATGTATGTATGTCCGGTAGAGATCGAACATATTCGTAAAATTATCGGACTTCGGCAGGGACAGGTATTGATGGAGAGTAAATTCCCGGCAGAATTAAACAATTTCTTTAGAAACATGGAAACGAACAGCAATCCATGGGGCATTGGTTTTGCAGAACGTGCCAACTGGGCTGAAGGCTTGGATGTGAAATTGTTGAGCGAGAAACCGGATGCAGAGTACCTTTTCTGGGCGGGATGCACAGGCTCCTTCGATGAAGAAGGCAAAAAGATAGCCCGGGCTATGGTAAAGATATTACATCAAGCCGGTATAGATTTTGCGATCCTGGGAACTGAGGAAAAATGCTGCGGTGATTCTGCTAAAAGATTGGGAAACGAATATTTATTCCAAATGCAGGCCGGTGAAAACATCAACAGCTTCAAAAAATATAAGGTTAAAAAGATCATCGTGACCTGTCCTCATGGATATCATGTTTTCAAAAATGAATATCCGCATTTATTCGATATCATTCCAGGCCTGTCCTCCGAAGACAAGCAATCTTATTCTGAAATCCAAGTGATCCATCATGTCCAATTGATCACTGACCTGATAAAAAATGGGCGACTCTCTTTGGGAAAGACTATCGACAAAAAGATGACTTATCATGACTCCTGTTATTTGGGGCGGCACAATAATATCATTGAAGAACCTCGATATATCCTGTCCCGGTTAAATCAAAAACCTCTGTCTGAAATGGCCAACAATCGTAAACATAGTTTCTGCTGCGGAGCAGGAGGAGGTTTGATGTGGACAGAAGAGAATTTAGGGAATCGCGTAAACCACATGAGAACAGACGAAGTGATCGCCACCAATGCAGATATCGCGGTGACCTCATGCCCATTCTGTCTGACCATGATCCAGGATGGGCTTAAAGACAAAGAAAAAGAACAGATCAAAGTCAAAGATATTGCTGAGCTGGTCGCAGAAACTTTAACTGACTAACTCATAAGACTTGCACTGAAAATCGAAACGGCCTGGTTTATTTTCGAGTCGAAAGGTTAGGCTGAGCCGGGTACTGCCACAGCGAGGCCGCAGCCCATGAGATAATAGCTATCTACATTGAATGAGCTCTAAGACGAAATCGGAGCAGTGAGATCAGCGCACAAATTCAAAGCAATATTGATTTCATGGCTTCCACCGCATGATCCACATTCGAATCATCTAGATCCTTATGGGTTACAAAACGAATGCCTCCCTGAGTGGCCAGGGCCAGAACCCCCAGATTCCTGAGTTTATCAAGAAGTTGAGGAATGGTCATGTCGCTTCGATCAAGATTAAATATGATTATATCGGTTTCAATTAGATCCGGATTTAATATGACTCCCGGCAGCCGGTAGATCTCGTGGGCCAGTTTTTTTGCCCTAAGATGGTCCTCTTCTAATCTGTCTATCATTTCTGTCAAGGAGATAATACCGGCAGCTGCCAATATTCCTGCCTGACGCATTCCTCCTCCCAAGACTTTTCGAATCCTTCGACTGTAATCGATAAAATCTTTGGATCCGGTCAATACCGACCCGACCGGAGCCGACAATCCTTTAGAAAGGCAAAACATCAATGAATCAGCCACAGCCGCATATTCCTTCACAGGGATACCGGAGGCAATACTGGCATTGAATATCCTCGCTCCGTCAAAATGAATCCTAATATCATTTCTATCCGCAACCTCTCTGATGGCTTTCAGATTCTCCAAGGGGACAACCGCACCCGACCAGTTATTATGCGTGTTTTCTACACAGATCAATGATGTTCTAGGGGTATGAACGCTCGCCAGCCTGATACTGTCCTGGATCAGGCCAGGATCCATGGCTCCTCTATTCGATGTAAGGGGCCTGGGATTCACCCTTGAAACAAAAGTAATACTGGTTGATTCCATGTTGTATATATGGGAACGGTATTCAACAATGATCTCTTCCAATTCATGCGTCCACGTCTTTACTGCGATACAATTACCCATGGTTCCGGATGGAACAAATAAAGCAGCCTCTTTTCCTATGATCTCAGCAGACATAGTCTCTAACTGCAGTACTGTGGGATCATCACCCAGAACATCATCTCCTACGACGGCATCCGCCATTGCCTGGCGCATTTTAACTGTAGGACGAGTCACCGTATCGCTTCTGAAATCGGATATCTTTTCCATGTCTTCACCTCCATGTTTTGTTCGTGTATTATAGTGAATTCCATTCTATACAGCAATCGTATGAAACTTTTTTACTGTTTACTTGGTTTACGATCTATGGTACAAATATTTTCTATTAAAGATTTCGTCTGTTCTTTATTGATGATCATGAAAAAGGTATATAAATATGCGTTGCTCATACTTCTGCTTTTAAATACCTTTATAATCAGCGCGTTTTTCTCACATTGTTTTTTCTTGAAAGGAGAGATGGTCAGCGTTCCTGATCTTTTAGGGATGTCGCTGGACAAAGCTGAATCTGAGTTAGCGGCCAAGAAATTATTTGTTGTCCAAAATGGAGTGAAGCTGCATGAATATCTTGAACAAGGAAAAATAATCAGTCAAGCCCCTCCTCCCAATACCAAGTTAAAGATCAATGAAACTGTCAAGATCGTTCTCAGTGCGGGAAAGGAACAAGTCTTCGTACCTAAGCTTGTAGGTACAAATCTTCAAGACATTAACACTATTTTGGTCGAAAATGAGCTGAAAAGAGGGAGAACTTCCCATGTTCATACACCCAAATATGCTGCCGGGAAAGTGATCGCTCAATACCCCTTGGAGAATGAGGAAGTCCCGATTGACACCAGGATCAGTCTCTTAATCAGTCAAGGTGAAAAGGAACAAAAATATTTGATGCCGGATCTGATCGGAAAGCGAGCTTCGGAAGTAATTGCAAGTTTAAAACAGATGGGATTCAACGTTGGGGATGTTCGTTTTCAACTCTACCGCGGGCTGGAATCCGGGATTATCATCAAACAAACTCCCCCTCAAGGATTTCGTATCCAGAAAAGAAACTTGATCACTTTGGAGATAAGTAAATAATGTCTCTTTTAGCTGCATCTATTTTATCCGCTGATTTCTCCAATATTGCAGATGCGGTTTTCCTGGCTGAAGATGCTGGAGCAGATATTATCCATCTTGATATCATGGACGGCCATTTTGTACCCAATCTCACTGCGGGCCCGCAACTTGTAGCCTCTATCCGAGAGAAGACGAAGCTTCCCCTTGATGTTCACCTCATGGTAGAAGAACCCGCGAAGTTCATACCTCTTTTTGCTGAGGCAGGGGCAGATTGGATATCCATCCATATTGAAGCCTCCGTACATCTTCATAAAGACCTTCAATCGATCAAGGAATTCCATAAAAAAGCCGGATTGGTTCTCAACCCAGCTACTCCTATACATCTTATGAGCGAGATCATCTATGAACTGGACTATATTCTTCTCATGTCTGTTAATCCGGGATGGGGAGGACAGTCTTTTATCGAATCATGCCATACCAAATTAAAAAATCTTGATGACTGGATCAAATCATTAAAATTAAATGTGTCGATCGAGATAGACGGCGGGGTGAAATACGATAATCTGGAAAAAATCCTCAGGGAAGGCGCAGATATCCTGGTTATCGGGTCAGAGATCTATAAGGCTAAAGATCCCCGTGACACTATTGACAGAATAAAAAAATTGATGAAAAAGATTGATAAAAAATGAAATGTATCGTAACCGGTGCTGCCGGTTTTATCGGATCGCATCTTTCCCAGAAATTGCTGAAAGAGAACTATGAGGTTTTGGGTATTGATGATTTTCAAGATTATTATCCGAAATGGATCAAAGAAAGAAATATTGCTCCCCTTCTAAAGCAAAAAAATTTCAATTTAATGCCGGAAAATATAAACTCTCTGGACTCTGATTCCCTTTTGGCAAATCACGACTGTATTTTTCACCTAGCAGCTCAGGCTGGAGTAAGAAGCAGTTGGGGAGAAAATTTCTCTGTCTATACCCGGAACAACATCGACACCACCCAAAAACTGTTAGAATCAGCCAAAAAAAACGATTTAAAAAAATTCATTTACGCTTCCTCATCTTCGGTATATGGTGACTGCCATGATCTCCCCATGAAAGAAAACAGCCCTCTTAAGCCCTATTCACCTTATGGAGTTACCAAGCTGGCAGCTGAACATCTTTGTACACTCTATTATAGGAATTACTCCGTACCTACTGTATCTCTTAGATTTTTTACGGTCTATGGCCCGGCGCAGAGACCGGATATGGCCTTCCATAAGTTTTTCAAAGCAGCCTTAGAAGGGAAAAACATCACGATCTATGGAGACGGCTCCCAGACTAGGGATTTCACCTATATCGATGATATTGTCGAGGCTATTCTTTCCGCATTTCGTTCAGGAAAACCAGGAGAGATCTATAATCTGGGAGGAGGTAAAAATATAATATTGCGGGAAATATTCCCGTTGATAGAAAATGTTTGTCAAAAAAAAATAACGATCAACCATATAGACAGACAGTATGGTGATGTCTCTCATACCTTTGCCGATATAACTAAAGCCAGGAAAGACCTGGGTTTCTCTCCCCGAATCAAATTAGAACAAGGATTGACGGAAGAGTGGAAATGGATACAAAATATATATGGTTTGGTCTGAATAAAGGAAATAAAAATGAAGAAAACAGCATACTTTGCAGTCGCTATTCTGGTTTTTTCCCTGGGTGGGACAGGGTGCGGGAAAAAACAGGCTGAAATAGCTCCGGAAATAGCAACCTCAGATGAAGCCTTGTTTGAAATGGGAGAACAATTTATAGAAAAAGACCCTGAAAAGGGCCGTCTTTATCTCAGGCAGGTTATAGATTCGTTTCCTAAAAGCATATTTGCCCAAAGGGCAAAATTACTCATTGCAGATTCCTATTTTGACATGGGAGATGAAGGCAGTATGATCATTGCCCGTTCGGAATACCAGGAATTTATATCGCTATTCCCTTACAGCCCTTCTGCTCCATATGCTCAATATCAAGTCGCCTTGACTTATTTTAAAAAAGCTTTGAAGCCAGGAAGGGATCAAACTAAAACTAAACAGGCTCTTATGGAATTTCAAAGAGTTGTCTCTAATTATTCCACCAGCGAAGAAGCCGGGATGGCCCGAGATAAGATCAAAGAATGTGAGGAAAGACTGGCCGAACATAATTTAAGCATCGGAGAGCTATATTATAAAAGAAAAGCCTTTAAAGCAGCAGTAAGCCGTCTTAATGAGATATTGACCGAATATCCCAATTTTTCCAGTATGGACAAAGTCTATTTTACTTTGGGAGACAGCTATTACCAATGGAATAAACAAGAAGAGGCCCTTCCCTTTTTTCGAAAACTTATAACTGATTATCCAGAGAGCAAATATGCAGAAAAAGCTGCCGATAAAATCGAAGAGATCGAAGAATTACAGCAGATCGATAAGTTTTAATCAGGAGGAAGATTATGCAACTAAAGAAGTTCGGATTAACTATAGTCCTGATCTTTTTCGTTTTTTCAGGGCTGTATGCAGGCCAGGAAAATTACACCTATAATAAGACGGATAAATCCGTTGTTATAAAACCAGGTCTTGACTTTGAATATTTTACTCAGAAGGTAGATCTGGAAGACGACGAGGAATATGCAGATCTTACACTTTATCTTTTTAAAATCAATTGTGAGTTTGAGTTCCAAGGGGGGCTATTCTTGACATTAAACCTTGGATATACTCTAAATGATTATAAATCAATTACTTTCCGCGGCCTGCCTATTTCAGTCGAGCTCGATGTGGGAGGTGTCAGCGGATATTTATTCGGAGGCTCAATAAGAAAGACTATTGCTCTTTCAGGTGATTTTGAGATAGAAGGGCAAGGGGATTTCGTTTATAATTATGGAAGAGAGAAAAGTTGGCCTGTTCCCAGCCTCAGTGTCAAAGGAGAGGTAACCGGTAAACCAACCTGGATGAGAATCATGGTGGGCCCGAGAGTTGCTTATAAAGGATTTAATGCATTCGTTCCTTATGCCTCCTTGAATTTCTATAGATTCTGGGGAACCTTTACGATGGATCAAACTATTGAGGATCTGACCGGCCAAGAAGAGAAAAAGATGTCTGGAAAAAATTTTATAAATGCGGTTTTGGGAACTGAATACAGCATCTCTGAATCATTACAGATAAAAGGACAGGTTGAATTACGTCCCCATTCAGATATTGATTTCGGATTTCTTCTTGGGATCAGGTATCTATTTTAACCGGAGAAAAAGATGAAAAAATATAAAGCTCTTTTCATAATATTCATAATATTTGTATTTGCTGCCGACTCATCAGGATTAAAGCAGGATAATGATCAAGATAATGAAAAAGGGGGATCAAGATTATTCCCCGGGAAATTCCGTTCTGCCAGATTCTATTCCATTCCGAGAACAACAACCCTACAGTATGCGCCAGACCGGATTCTAGTTAAATTCAAGCCGATAGTTTCTGATCAATCTATAAAAGCTGCAGTACAGTTGACCAACAGTCAAATTATTAAAAATATCAGCCGATCCAATATTTTCTTGATCCGGATACCACCGGAATCATCCGTCGGAGAAATGGTTTTCACCTATCAGCAAAACCCGGACGTGGAATACGCAGAACCCGATTACAGGACCCGCATCACCACCACACCGAACGATATTCTGTTTGAATATCAATATGCACTTTTTAACGAAGGCCAGGCGATCGGAGTACCAGGAAGCCCTCAAGGGAAAGAAAGGGCCGATATTAAAGCGACCGCAGCATGGGAAGAAACAACCGGAGAAGAAGAAGTGATTATTGCTATCGTCGATACCGGAGTAGATCTTAAACACCCTGATCTGATCAATAAATTATATTCCAATGGGTATGACTTCGCGAATGATGATGCGGAAGCGGACGATGATCACGGCCATGGCACTCATGTTGCAGGGATTGCAGCCGCAGAAACCGATAATAATGAAGGTATCGCCGGTGTTGCCTGGAATTGTAAGATCCTTCCAATCAAGGTCATGGATGATGAAGGAGAAGGATATTACAGCTGGATGATCTCCGGGATAGATTATGCCATACAACAGGGAGCAAATGTCATCAATCTCAGTTTAGGGGGTGATGCAGACTCAGATTCTCTCAAGAATATCATCAAAGCAGCTTTTGAAAATGAAATTGTAGTGGTTGCCTCTGCCGGAAACGAAAACAGTTCGGTGCTCTTTCCTGCAGCCTATGATGAATACTGCCTGGCAGTTGCTGCCTCTGATTATGATGACCTTCGCCCAGATTGGTCTAATTTCGGGACGGAAATAGATGTGGCTGCTCCTGGAGTCAGAATTCTGAGTTGTATACCGACCTGGTACTGGGGCCCTGGTTCCCTTCCGTATGCTTTCTCCAGTGGAACATCTATGTCTTCTCCCCATGTGGCTGGTCTGGCTGCTCTGATCAAAGGATTAAAAAATTGGCTGAGTGCCGCAGAAATTATGAATGTTATCCGTTATACCTCAGATGATATTAACAATGGAGAACATCCCGGAAAAGATGAATATATCGGCTATGGACGGATCAATATGGAAAAAGCTCTGGTGCCGATTAAAATAACAGAAAAATAGTAGTATAAACTGAATATAGACACAGGAATTTTCTTCAATTCGAACTTGGATAGATCGATTAAAAAAAACCACTGACGTGAGTAAATCCCTGAAAATTCCGGGTAAATTAGAGATGAGAAAATGATAAGGCATCTAAGGATCAGAAACCTTGCAACCATCGAAGATCTGGAGATAGATTTTTCCGATGGTTTTTCAATCCTTACCGGAGAAACCGGCACTGGAAAATCCGTCATTATGGGATGTATACGTCTGGTTTTAGGTGAGAAAGGATCTGTGGATCTCCTAAGGACCGGAAAAGCCGATGCATCGGTTGAAGCAATCTTTCAACTTACCGTGCTTTCTCCAGATTTAAAGAATTTTTCTCAGGAAGGAGATGAAAATACATTTTATCTGCAAAGAAATCTGATGGAGAGCGGAGGCGGGCGGGCCTATATAAACGGAACTCTTGTCCCGATTAAAAAGATCAAGGAGAATTCTGAATATTTCATCGATTTTTACGGACAGAACGACCATATATTTCTGCGGCAATCAGAAAACCAACTGGATTATCTTGATTCCTTTGCCCAAACCTTTCCCTTAAGAAAAGATGTTGCCCAAACAGCTCAATTGCTAAGGAAACTCACAACTCAAAAAAATGAACTCGAACGCAAAGAACAAGAAAGGGCTCACCAGCTTGATTTTCTTGACTACCAGATCAAAGAAATCGAAAAAGCGGGGCTTTCACCTGGAGAAGAAGAAGAAATCAGAGCTGAACGAGAAATCCTTAGGAATGCAGAAAAGATCAATTCCCTGGTCGAAGAGGCTTTTGAATTAGCCTATAATAATGATTCATCCATTTCAGCCTTGCTTTCACGACTTACCAATATTATTTCTCAGCTTTCGATCTACAGCCAGGAATTTAAGGAAATCGATGAAACTATTACTCAATTCTCTATCTCTATAAGAGAATTCTCTGATTTCCTGATAAAATTCAAGGAAAGGCATGCCAATTCTTCCGAGAAACTTGACAGCCATGAAGAGAGATTAAATCAGATTGAAAAACTTAAAAGAAAATACGGACCGAGCATTGATGATATTCTTGCTTTTTTAAAAAATGCAAAAAATGAATTTGAGGAACTGAGCATTAGTGAAGAAAAATTAGCTGGCTTAAATAAAGAAGTCCAGGAGACTTTTGAAGAATACTGTGAAAAGTCCGAAAGATTATCTCGTTTCAGGCAGGTAAAGGCAAAAGAACTGGAACAACTGATCGAAAATGAGATTGGGCTTTTAGGGATGACTAAAGCTAAATTTAAAATACTCATAAACTCGGTTCCACCTGATAAAAATCTAACCGAAAAAATTAAAGATAATGGTATAGATGAAATCCAATTTCTGATCAGCCCTAATCCTGGAGAAAGCCCAAAGCCCTTAGCGAAAATAGCCTCCGGGGGAGAATTATCCAGGGTTATGCTCGCCCTAAAATCCATAGGGAAACAATTAGACTCGATGAAAACCCTAATCTTTGATGAGATCGATTCCGGTATCGGCGGGAAGACCGCGGATTTTGTTGCCCAGAAACTCAAAGATCTGGCGAAAACTAATCAGGTGATCTGTATTACCCATCTTCCTCAGATCGCTTCCTGTGCCTCTGATCATTTCCGGATAGATAAAAAAATAGAGAAAAACAGAACATACACGATCGTGAAAAAACTGGAATTCAACCAGAGAATCGAAGAGATCGCCCGTCTTCAAGCAGGCAGTCACATAACGGAAACATCCTTGAAGAATGCTCGAGAAATGCTGGAAAGCCATTGCGTTGATACAAAGAATCATTCCTGAAATGTCCACCCTTAAAAACAAAACCTTTTATATTCATACCTTTGGGTGTCAGATGAATGAAAATGACTCTGAACGGATAGCCGGTTATTTACAGGCTGAAGGAGCTAAAAAAACGGATGTAATTGAAAATAGCGATGTGATCATCATCAATACCTGCGCAGTAAGAGAAAAATCAGTAGAAAAACTGTATTCACTCTTAGGCCGGGTAGCTCAGATAAAAAATCATAAAAAGATCCTCCTAGGCGTGGCCGGATGTGTCGCCCAGCTCTATCGGTCCAGGCTCATCACAAGCAGACCTTTTATCGATTTCGTTATCGGCCCGGATAATTACCATCTTCTTGTTCCGAGGATCAATTCGATCGAACACGATAAAATCGTATTGACTGAAAGGCACCGCCATTGGGAAAATACTCCACCTACCCTGTTTAGCCGGGAGCATCCAGTGATCGCATATATCACGATCATGGAAGGATGCAACAATTTCTGTACCTACTGTATCGTCCCATTTACTCGGGGAAGAGAAAAATATCGGCCCAAAAAAGCGATTTTAGAGGAAGCGGCTTACTTATCAGCTCAGGGATACAAAGAAATACAATTATTAGGTCAGAATGTTAATTCTTACCTTGATCCAGATTCTGATACTGATTTTAATGGTCTCCTTGAAGAAGTCGATAAAATTAAATCGTTGGAGTGGGTTCGGTTCATAACCTCTCACCCTAAAAATTTTAATCTTGAAACAGCACGAATCATGAAAGATTCAGAAAAAATCTGCCCACAACTGCACCTTCCAGTCCAGGCTGGATCAAATTCAGTCTTAAAAAGGATGAAACGGGGATATAACAGGGAAGAATATTTAGAAAAAATACATAAAATCAAGGAGTTAATGCCTGATATCAACCTCAGCACCGACATAATTGTGGGATTTCCGGGTGAGACAGATAAAGATTTTCAAAAAACATTAGATGTTTTGCAAGAAGTCGAGTACAGCAATATTTTTTCCTTCCGTTATTCACCACGTCCTTATACCAAAGCTTCTTTGTGGGAGGATTCTGTTCCGCTCTCCGTAAAAAGGGAACGATTGATCCAGGTTCAATCACTGCAAAAAAACATCCAGCTAAAAAACAATAGAAAGTTGATCGGAAGCAGAATGAAAGTGCTCTGTACCGGATTTAGTAAAAAAGACAAGAATAAATACAACGGAAGAAACCAAGGATTTCAAGTCATTAATTTTTATTCAGACAATGATTCTCTCAACCAATTCGTAAATGTTCAGATAACCGGCTGCGGCCCTTACAGCCTACATGGAAATATCAATATTACAGCCATTCCCAAGATTACCCAAACTTAACTTTCCTTTTCAAAAATAGTTAATCTGAACTATTCAGGTTAAATGGATTCATTGAAATCAATGATGTTTTATGCTATATGTCATTAAACATTTTTTATATAAGTTGAGAAAGATGATAACAATAACTCCTTATTTATTTATTTTAGGATTTGCAGGCCTCGGATTAGCCATCACCATCTATTTTCTGATCCAAAAGCACCCCAGCGGTAATAAGAATATGCAGGAAATTTCTGAAGCTATCCATTCTGGGGCAATGGTTTTCTTGAAAAGAGAATATTATTTTATAATAAGCTTCATAGCATTTGTATTTTTAATCCTATGGAAATTATTCTCTATTTACACCAGCTTAGCCTTTTTGACGGGGGCAAGTTTCTCCATGCTGGCTGGTTTTATCGGATTAAAGGCTTCGACCAGATCTGCGGTAAGAACCACTCAGGGAGCCATTGAGGGAGGAATGACCAGGGCTCTTTCCATTGCTTTTCAAGGGGGCTCGGTCATGGGAATCTCAGTAGCAGCTTTAGGTTTAGCCGGCCTCGGTTTATTCTATTTTTTCACAAAAGATCCGATAATAATCAATGGCTTCGCCATGGGAGCAAGCTCGGTCGCCTTATTCGCACGAGTCGGCGGTGGCATCTACACCAAGAGTGCCGATGTAGGGGCTGATCTAGTGGGAAAAGTCGAGGCTAAAATCCCGGAGGATGACCCGCGAAACCCTGGTGTGATCGCAGATAATGTGGGAGATAATGTAGGAGACACAGCAGGGATGGGGGCAGATCTGTTTGAATCATATGTCGGTTCTGTGGTTGCATCGATGGCCCTCGGAGCTACCATGACACCATCCTTAAATTATATGTCTTTTCCCTTATTTCTCATCGGAATAGGATTTCTTTGTTCTATAATTGGAGTTTTTTCGATCAAGATTTTAAAAAAATTCAATCCTCAATCTGCATTACGAAATTCCACCTATATAAGCGCTTTCGTCTTCCTATTGGGAGCCTTTTTTTCCACTAAAGCCATCATTGGCGATCTCGATATTTTTTGGGTCGTATTTACCGGAATGTTGGCAGGTGTTTTGATCGGACTGGAAAGCGAATATTTTACCTCAGGTCCTCCTATAAAAACTTTAGCTAAAACAGCAAGAACAGGCAGTGCACCTTTGATTATAACCGGATTAGCTATCGGCTTTAAAAGTACTATATTACCTCTTTCGACTATAGCTGCCGCCATCTACATTTCTTATAATCTTGCCGGACTTTATGGGATTGCTCTGGCGGCAGTGGGAATGCTGGCAACCATTGGTATTGTCATGACAACGGATAGTTACGGGCCGATTGCTGATAATGCCGGAGGTATCGCTGAAATGGCTGGGGCAGGTAAAGAAATCCGCTCAATCACAGATAAACTCGATGCGTGCGGCAACACTACTGCGGCCATTGGTAAAGGATTTGCTATAGGTTCTGGAGCCTTAACCGCTCTGGCATTATTTTCCGCCTACCAAAAGACTGCTAATATAAATGAAATCAGTTTGACCAATTCTGATACTATTGTCGGATTGTTGTTAGGTGCTCTCATGCCTTTTGCGATCGCTTCGGCTACTCTGAGTTCAGTCGGCAGGGCTGCCGATAAGATGGTGGTGGAAATCCGGCGGCAATTCCGAGAGATCAAAGGATTAATGGAGGGAAAGGCTAAACCGGACTCAAACCGCTGTATCGATATAGTTACACGCAGTTCCTTAAAAGAGATGGTTTTCCCAGGGATATCCGCGATAGTCGCTCCGCTTCTGGTCGGTTTCATCATTGGGCCTGAAGCTTTGGGAGGATTTTTGGCCGGAGCAACCTCGACAGGGGTTTTACTGGGAATTTTCATGGCTAACACTGGCGCATCCTGGGACAATGCCAAAAAATGGATCGAGGAAGGAAATCTCGGCGGTAAAGGGACCGAGGTACACGCAGCAGCAGTTATTGGAGATACGGTGGGAGATCCGCTAAAAGATACAGCCGGTCCTTCAATGAACATATTGATAAAACTTATGGCGGTAGTCAGTCTGGTTTTTGCCCCTTTGATCATGTGAGTTTATCATTCACTTGATCAAAATCGGGTATCTTATCCAGTTTTAACCTCGCTCAATCATAAATATCAGGGGAAATTAAGTGAGAACATTTGCTATTATCATTTATTTCAGTTATAATTTTTGATTCATAATTCTCCTGATTTAGTAACAATTTAGGCAGATATAAAGATGAAAGTTAATGTATGGAATACTATCGTCCAACTCAGTAAAGAGAGAGGAGTCGATACTGGGGTTATCGTTAACGCCATCGAAGAATCACTGCTGGTCGCTTCGTCTAAATATTTCAACCACAATGAAAAGGTTAACATCGATTTCAAACCGGAAAAAGGTGAATTGAGAGTGTATTCTGTAAAACAGATCAGTAAAACTCCTAAAGATCCAGCCCTAGAGATCTCCTTACAAGAAGCAAAAAAAATCGACCAAAAAGCTGCGTTAGGAAACTATATCGAATTGGACCTGCCCTCAGAAACATTGGGAAGAATCGCAGCTCAAGCGGCTAAACAAGTTATTTTTCAAAAAGTCAGAAGCGCAGAACAGGAAAAAATCTATAATACTTTTACTAAACGTAAAGGAGATATTGTAACCGGAGTAGTGAGGCGGCAGGAAACCAATAAGAATTTTATTATCGAAGTGAATAGAACCGAAGCCCTTTTTCCATATCGGGAAAAATTACCCAACGAAAACTTCCGGCGGGGAGATCGGGTAAAAGCTGTCATCACTCAAGTCCTAAAAGAAACCAAAGGCCCTCAGATAATCGTTTCCAGGGCTGATCCAAGACTTTTATCTAAATTATTAGAATTGGAGATCCCGGAGATCAACAATGGCAATATTCAAATCAAAGATATCGTACGTCAACCAGGAGACCGGGCTAAAGTAGGTGTTTTTACTAAAGAGAAGGATATAGACCCTATCGGGGCCTGTATTGGAGTTAAGGGAAATAGAATCCTGTCTATAAGTCAAGAACTTCAGGGAGAAAAAATCGACGTGGTTCTTTGGTCTGATGATCCAAGGAAGTACGCGAAAGCAGCACTCAGTCCTGCGAAAGTTAAGAATGTTACCATTCTTAACCAAACTGAAAGGGTTCTACAAGCCCTTGTCTCTAAAGACCAATTATCCCTTGCAATTGGCAAGAAAGGTATTAATGTCAGACTGGCCTCTATGCTGGTTGGATGGAAAATAGAAATCAAAAATGAATAGTTTTTGATCTGGAGAATAGATAATTATGACTACACAAGCGAACAAAAATACGGAAAAGAAAAAAGAATCTTCGGAGAAAACCCCTCCAAAAATTAACATATTAGAGGGAATGAATATTAAAGATCTTTCCATCCAGTTGGGGATACAACCAAAACATCTATTGGATAAACTGAGCGCCAAGGGGATTTCTCTGGGAGTTAATGATACTATCAATGAATCAATCGCCAAAACTATATCGGAAATTTATAAATTCCAACTGGTTATAATTCCGATCGAAGAATATCTCCGAACTATGGCGAAAAATGATCAAGAAAACATGCTTCCAAAACCGCCTGTAGTCACTATTATGGGTCACGTTGATCACGGAAAAACAACTTTGTTGGATTCGATCCGAAAATCCAACTTAGTAAAAAGAGAATCTGGAGGAATCACCCAACATATCGGAGCCTATCGGATCGAATTCAAAAACCATCCCATCACTTTTATTGACACTCCAGGTCATGAAGCTTTTACTCAGCTCCGTGCTAGAGGAGCAAATCTCACCGATATCGTTGTTCTCATTGTGGCAGCAGATGATGGTGTTATGCCTCAAACTAGGGAAGCCATTAACCATGCAAAAGCAGCAGAAGTGCCGATAATGGTCGCCATAAATAAAACAGATAAAGCCAATGCTGATATAGATAAAGTGAAACAACAACTTTCCAAAGAGGGGCTGCTAGTAGAGGACTGGGGCGGCGATATCATCAGTGTAAATATTTCTGCTTTAGAAAACACTAATTTGAATGAACTGTTGGAAATGATCTTATTGCTGAGCGAAGTTTCCGAGATAAAAGGAAATCCCAATGTTAATGCCCAAGGCGTCATTCTTGAAGCAAAACTGGATTCCCGAAAGGGACCTGTGGCCACTGTTATTATACAGCATGGAACTCTGCATTTGGGAGAAGCATTTATTTCCGGAACATGCTATGGTAAAGCCCGCGCTTTATTTGATGAAAGTGGAAATCCTTTAGAAGAAGCTGAAATATCCTTTCCAGTGGAAGTGCTGGGGTTTTCAGATGTACCAACTGCAGGAGATTATTTTGCAGTGGTCAATGACATAGAAACAGCCAAAAAAATATCCCAGTTCCGCTTATCTCAAATTAAAAAGAAGGATACCAGAAGACCGGAACACTTGACTCTTGACCAATTGTTTAAAGAGATAGAAGAAGGAGAAGTAAAAGAGCTTCTATTGATCATAAAAGCCGATGTACAAGGTTCGGTTGAAGTCCTCCAGAGCCTACTGCCTAACCTCAGTAACGACAAGGTTAAAATAAATATAACCCATGCTGCCACCGGAAAAATAACAGAAAGTGATGTTATGCTGGCATCGGCCTCGAATGCGATTATCATTGGTTACAATACTAAAGCTCCTCAGAGTATAATCGATCTTGCCAAGGAAGAAAATGTAGAGATCAGACAATATAACATCATATATCAACTTACAGATGACATAAAAAAAGCCATGAAGGGGCTCCTCGAACCTGAAATAAAAGAAATATATCTGGGAAGAGCTGACGTAAGAAGAATCTTTAACATTCCTCGAGTGGGGGTAATTGCAGGCTGCCTTGTCACTGATGGTAAAATCAGCAGAAATGCTGAAATTCGGATTATCCGGAATAACAAGATAATCCATAAAGGAAAAATTTCATCTCTTAAGCATTTAAAAAATAACGTCACCGAAGTAAAAAAAGATCTTGAATGCGGGATTGGAATAGCTAATTTTAAGGAATTAGAGGAAGGTGACATTATTGAGGCGTATCAGAAGGAAAAAGTAAAATCTGAATAATTTATCTATTCAAGGACTATGATTATCGGATTGCTCAGTCTAGAGATATATTTACCTTTTTCCCATTCCTTAAAAGAAAAAAGAAAAAGACTGGTCAGA
Organism: uncultured Eubacteriales bacterium; assembly: GCA_964557845.1. Lineage (GTDB taxonomy): Bacteria > Acidobacteriota > Aminicenantia > Aminicenantales > Aminicenantaceae > CAZLBV01. Next base: position 45,331 of record CAZLBV010000240.1, read on the forward strand.
ATAAGGGACCGGCTTAAATCCAAATATAATGTAGCCTTTTCTGAAATAGATTATCATGAGAAATGGCAGAGAACACTTATCGCGGTGGTCACGCTAAACGACCAGAAAATAATTGTGGAAAAGACCCTCAATAAAATTATTGATGAAGTTCATGAATTAATCGATGGGGAAATAATAAAAACTGCAATTAAATACTATTAAATGTTAATAATGATTTATAAAACTAAAATATGTTTTTCTTCATTTTTAAAAGTTCTTGACGGCGATTGAATATTCATTAATTAAAAACAAATGAAAAGCATGTTCTAATGAAAAAAGAAGAAAGCCGAAGACAAAAACAGGTTTCCAGTGTAATAAAAGAAACACTTGGACTCCAGATCCTTGAAACCTTTCGTGACTCAATAAACGCTTTAGTCACAGTCTCTAAGGTAGAAATGACCAAAGACTTAAAAAAAGCCTATATCTATTTGAGTTTCTTTGGCCAAGAAGATAAAGACCTAGTCTTAACCAAGATCAAAAATAAATCAGGTTATCTAAGAAAAACGGTTGCTTCGAAAACAAAATTAAAGTATAATCCCGAGCTAATTTTTTTTCTTGATTTGTCTCCAGAATATGAAGAAAAAATAGATCGGTTGATCAAAGCCGTCAATAAAGATGAAAAAAAGACAGGTTGAACAAGTTGCCAAAAAAATAATTGAAAGTCAACGCATAGCGATTACTTCCCACCTTCGCCCAGATGGAGATTCGATCTGTACCGGCCTTGCTCTGTATTTGATGGGAAAAAACCTGGGTAAAGAAATGGCGATCATCAATCATGACCCTACTCCCTTCCCATTCCATCTCTTTCCTGATGCTGAAAACATTACCATCGGCCAGATCCCTCCGGATAAATTTGATACTGTTATTCTGCTGGAATGCGCAAATATAGAGCGATCCGGCCATAAATACATTGATAATAGTTTTAAAATCAATATAGATCATCATCATTCCAATGATTATTATGGTGATATCAATTGGGTAGAACCGGATGTAGCAGCTGTTGGATGCCTGATTTACTATTTAGGTGAGGAACTTAAAGTGAATTTCACAACCAGGATCGCTAATCATCTCTATTGTGCAATAGTATCAGACACAGGCTCTTTTCAATTTTCCAATACAAATTCTCAATCGTTTAAAGTTTGTTACGAACTCACAAAAAAAGGGGCCTCCCCTGTCACTGTTTCTGAGCGTTTATTTTCCAACAACTCTCCTGAAAAGATAAAGCTATTAGGACTGGTTCTTTCGACTCTCCAAATAGAGAATAAGGGAAAGATAGCAGTGATCACCATGTTCAAGAAACACCTTAAGATGCTCAAATTAGATGAGATCGATACAGAAGAAATCACCACGCTGGTCAGATCTATTAAAGGCGTTAAGGTCGTCCTTTTTTTAAAAGAGATTGAAGATAACATATTCAGGGTGAGTATCAGGTCTAAAGGAAGTGCAAACGCCGCAAAAATCGCGGAATATTTTAATGGCGGAGGACATTTACATGCTGCCGGATTTACTGCCCAGGGATCTTATAAATCTTTAATCAAGGCTATTCCCGAGAAGGTAAACCAGTTAATGATATTAGATACACCGTCAAAAACAGAAGACTGTTGATCTGATCAACCTGGACTATTCACGCATCGAGTTAAACATTATGGATGGCTTGATCCTAATCAATAAGTCTAAAGATATGACATCACATGATGTGGTGATCAAAATCAGAAAAATAACTGGAGAAAAAAGAGTAGGTCATTTTGGCACTCTAGATCCACTTGCCACTGGGCTGCTTATAATCGCACTTGGAAAAGCCACCCGATTTTTTCCTTTTTATTCCACGAAAGACAAAGTCTATCGGGGAGAACAAAGATTTGGATATGCCACCAACACCTATGATTCCACTGGTGATCGTATTTCTTCCCTAACCTTGGAATTTCCTGAGAAAAAAAAAGTACTCCAAGCCATGAAAAAATTTATTGGGGAGATACTGCAAATTCCTCCGCCTTTTTCGGCCAAAAAGTATAAAGGAAAACCGCTCTATTTCTATGCCAGGAAAAATGAAACAATAGAAGTTAAGCCTGAAAAGATCAAGATCTATACATTCAAACTTTTGGCTTATGATCCACCATTAATGCAGTTTGAGGTCAAATGTTCTGCAGGAACTTATATTCGCTCGCTTGTACACGACCTTGGTCAAAATTTGAACTGTGGAGCCCATTTAACAGCCTTGTGCCGCACGGAATGCTCGGGATATTCTCTTGACAACAGTCATATTCTTAAGGATCTAGAAAGGTCTTCATCCCAAGAATTGATCGATGCCTTAATACCTATAAACGAAATGCTTCCGGAGTTTCCAAAATTAATACTTAAAGACTCAGCCATATCCTCTGCCTTGAACGGAAACATGATCACGATTGATGATATCGCCGCAATTAAAGACAAAGACAGCTCGGGTAAACCCGGATCCGAATTACTTGTCCGTCTTTTCAACCAAAATAATGAATTCATAGCGTTGGCAAAAAAGAGATCGGAAAAAAATTGTTTTCATCCTTTTTTAGTGCTTGACTCGCATCTATCTATACATTAAATTTATGTCCTAATGAGCAAAAAAGAAATATTCGTTTCCAGATGGGGCATTATTTTTGCTGGTTTAGGTATGGCGGTAGGAACCGGTAATCTATGGCGTTTTCCCAGGATCGTTTCCCAATACGGAGGCGGTTCCTTTATGCTGATATGGTTGATTTTCCTATTCATATGGGCGCTGCCAATTCTCATTATCGAAATGTCGATAGGCAAAAAGACCAGAAGGGGTGTCATTGGCTCCTTTACCCAATTAATGGGGAAAAAGTATTCCTGGATGGGAGCTTACGTGGCGTGGGTAACAGCTGCGATTACATTTTATTATACAGTAGTCACAGGATGGTGCCTCAAATATTTTTTTGCAACCTGCTGCCAAGGATTGATCAAGAAATCTCCGGTAGAATTTTGGAGTAACTTCTCCAGCTCCTGGGAACCGATTCTGTTTCATTTTTTTGCTATCGGAATCGGCTGCTTCATTATTTATGCTGGTGTCGTCAAGGGGATTGAAAGAGCCAATAAAATTTTTATTCCATCCCTGTTTTTACTGCTTATAATCGCCGCTATTCGCTCGGTCAGCCTGCCGGGGGCAATCAAAGGGCTTGATTTTCTTTTTGCGCCCAATTTTTCCCAGCTTGGTGAAATAAAAGTCTGGCTCAACGCCTTAAGCCAAGCAGCATGGTCAACCGGTGCAGGCTGGGGATTAATGCTGACATACTCTATCTATTCCCACGAAAAAGAAAATCCCAGCTTAACTTCATCTACCCTTGGGTTCGGTGATTATGTCGCCTCTCTTTTTGCAGCTATTACAGTTATTCCTACGGTTTTCGCCTATTTTGCCCTTCAGGCCAATGCCAAAGAACAAGTCATGAATGTAATCGAACAGGGAGATCGCGGCTTGACTTTCACTTGGATTCCTACCCTATTTTCAAAAATCCCTGCAGGAACATTCTTTTTAGCCATTTTTTTTCTTGCTCTTATTTTTGCCGCCCTGTCATCTTTGATCTCAATGCTTGAATTGATCACCAGAATTTTTATTGATGCAGGCCTTAAACGCAAAAAAGCCATTTTTTTTGTCGGGTCTACCTGCTTTATTCTTGGTTTACCCTCGGCTATAAGTATGGGTTTTTTTGATAATCAAGATTGGGTTTGGGGAATGGGGCTTATTATAAGCGGTTCATTTTTTCTGCTTATAGTTTTAAAAATAGGCCCTAAGAAATTTAGACAAGAGATCATGCCGGAAGTTACAGGCAAACTGAAACCCGGAAAAGGTTTTGACTTTCTGGTAAAATTTCTACTTCCTCTGCAGATCCTGGCCATGCTGGGATGGTGGTTTTGGGACAGCTATAAACAGAATCCGGATAACTGGCTGAATCCATTTGCTCAATCTTCTGTGGGAACAGTCCTTTTCCAATGGGCCATAGCTATCCTTGTTTTTCTTTTCTTAAATAAATTCTTAACAAAAAGAGTGGAAGCTAATTACGATGTCGACTGATGCACTGATATTCATGATTTTTATATTCGGTATCTGCATCGGAGGATTTTCCTTTAGTTTGTATTTATCCTCAAAAAATAAATAATATACACCAACAAAATCCACTGATCACGATGCCTGAATAATCAAATTTATTATCCATTTTTTTGAATTCTGAATGAATCTTTCCTTGAATTTTGTTGTCATGTATTGTATTTTAGATAGATTATGAGATTAAATAAAAACCAAATCGAACATATGGCTTTTGTCATAATTCGAAATCTTATAAAAGAAAAAAAAATTCTGACTGAGAACAGATCTAAACTCGTTGAAAAACTCGAAACTCTGCTTTTCGATGAATTCCAAAAAGAAGATAAACTCGATCAGGAAGTCAGGAACATTCTTAACCAACATATGGAAAAGATCAGAAAAGATAATATCGAATACCAGACCATGTTCAGGATGATAAAAACCAAATTAGCCAAAGAAAAAGGAATTGTATTATGAGCATACGGTTATCTCGAGAAAAGATCAATTACCTTTCTCGACAGATATTGAATACGCTCTTCAATGACAGTGATGTAGAATTCTTAGATGAATCGAATGAAATCAGATTGTGTATAGTTCATAGTATCGAAGAGGAAATGAAGCTCTACGAACTCATTGATAAAAAAGCTGTTGATAAAATTGAATCCCAAAAAAAATCAATAAAAGAAGGCAGCCGGGAATGGGATATTCTGTATAGAAAATACTATAACGAAGAAATAGCAAAGCTTGGAAAGATATTTTAGATTTATTTTAGATCTGCTCTGTTAGTCAGAACAGCCTTTTTCCCCAAAAAATTTCTAAGCGCTTTTTTCCAGTTAGAAAACAAATCCAGTCCTATCCCCTTAGCTTTATGGTTTTCTAATACAGAATAATTGGGACGCACAGCTTTAGCTCCATATTCTTTGGATGTAACTGGTATTAATTCCGTCACATTCCCGGTTATATCCAATATTTCTTGCGCAAACTCAAACCAGGTGCATTTCCCTTCATTAGTTAGATGATAGATTCCGAAATTGTCTGTCTGGATCAGCTTGCTTATGACATATGAAAGTTCTTCGGTTGAAGTTGGGGTAACAGTTTGATCATTGACTATTCTAAGCGGCTTTCCTTTCCCGGCTCCGGATAAGATAGCGTCGATAAAATTTGTCCCCTTCCCCCAGCATCCTGCCAATCCATACAATCCACAAGTTCGAATAAGAAAATACCTTTTACAAATATTCCGGACAAAATATTCACCTGCTAATTTAGAGACTCCATAAACACTTAGCGGGTTGGGTAAATCTGATTCAATGTAGGGGCTCTTTTTCTCCCCATCAAAAACATAATCCGTGCTGAAATGAACCAGGGTTGAATTCAGCTGCCGGCAAATAAATGACAGGTTTCTGACTGCATGTGCATTCATATGAAAGGCTTCTTCCGGATTATCCTCACATTCATCAACTCGATGGTAGCCGGATGTATTGATAATTATGTCAGGACGGATATCTGTCAACTTGGATTTTGCAGCCTCGGTGTCTTTGACATCAAACTGAGGATAATAAAGAGGAAAAAGTTTGAATTTATCCAGCCACGGCAATAAATCTGAACCTAATTGACCATCTGCACCTATAAGCACAATTTTCATATTCAGAAAACCACTCTCTTTGACTTGATATAATCAAATTGTTTAAAAAAAAAGCCGGGAGAGTTCTCTCTAATACTCTCCCGGCCGGTATAGACAACTCGCTATTAGATCAGAATAGCATCCTGAAACCTAACATAACCTTATAATGTTTAGAGAAAGAACGGCCTTCTCCTAAGGGAGCATGGGTTTCGAAGAATAGTGAACCAGAATTGGAGTAATTCTCAAAGAGTTTGAATCCGAAATTACCGATCAAAACTGCATCGGCATTTCTTTCTTCTCTCACTTTGGTATCGAATCCTGCACCAGCACCAAAGAAAGCAGGGCCGGCATGAATGTTTAACAAGGCGTTCGCCATAAAGAAGGATTTCCAGGGAGATCCATCCAAGGTCAAGGCCCCTCCGCCAGAAATGATAAAATCGAGAGTATCGGGAACAATGTTATACAAAAGACCTAATCTTGCACCGACGAATTTCCCAGCACTTCCCCGGGCAAACAGCCACATTCCTTCAGCTAAGAAATAAGCACGTTTCTGTGTCACTTCCAATTCTACCATTGCAGGCTGTGAAACCGCACCAAAATCATCCGTGACTACAGCAGTAACAGTATAAATGCCGGCTGTTTTAAATATTTTTTCCCAAGCAAAGGGTTTCTCCGAATCAGTATAGGTATCGACGATGTTTCCTTCAGCATCCTTTATTTCAAAATCTGCTTTCACCACTTCACCATCGGGATCAGTCGAGTTGGAAGCATCAAAAGTGATCGGTCTTCCGACGTAATCTATACATGGCATGCATGATGTCCAGAGTTTACATATAGGCGGAAAATTGATGTAGGTGCTAGCCTCACATGGATTAGTAGAAACGACTCCTTCCATGTTATAAGCTTTCGCTTTAAACATATATTCACCAGGTGTATCAAGTTTGATCTGAAAAGAAGGCTCTTCTGGAGTAAGTTGCTTTGTGTCCATTATATTCCCTTCTGGATCTATAATATCGAACTCCATTGATTTTGCGTCTTTTGTACCACTCATATCTACGGTGATAGTATCATTAATATTTGCTTTAACAGGAGTCACAGTTATATCACAGGTGGCAGGAGGCACGGCTTCTTCAATTCCTATCAGTGCAATATTGCCGCAAGGTTTCGGCATGATAAACTTATAGTTTTTGTAATCCTTATTTACAGTAAAAAGAAATGCAGGCAGAGCATCGTTTCCAGCCCATTCCAGATCTTCAACAACTTTTATCTTCCCCTGAGAACGAAAGAGCATCCACATGAATTTTTGTCCGATGGGGAGTTGAACTTCTTCAAATTCGGCGGCTCTTAACTGGTCCATAAAGGGAAAATAGAGATCACCATATCCTGCAAGATCGAATCCGTATTTAATATCAGCAGGATATGTCTCTACCAGCATCTTCATGACTTCAGAAGTAGGAATATCCCCTTTTACCCGAACCAAAGGGTATTGTCCAACTTGACGCAGTTTTTTTGTTTCCGCAAAAGAATTTATACATAATAGAACCGCTAGCCCCATGACTAATAATACTAATTTTCTTCTTCTCATACTTCCTCCTTTAAGAAACAAAATTGAAATCAATATATATATATATTAATTAATTATAAAAAATCTGTTTTGTCAAGTAAAAAAGGGAGTTACATGCATTAACTTCTACAAATTAAAAACTCTTTTTATTTATTTTTGGCATTAATTTTGTCGTTTTTCATAGCCAATTATTTTAAAAATTCTTTCATTATCGTAAAAATATGTCTCGAATCCTTAGGAGATGAGTTTAATACTTTTTCAAATAATGGTTTCAAATAACTTCCCTGCTCTATCAGTTTTTTTAGAAAAAATTTAGCTGCTCCAATATTTATTTCAGGGTGCGCCTGTATTCCCCATATAGGCTTATCCTGGTATTGAAAGGCATGGACATCACAAAATTCAGAAGCAGCTATTATGGAAAAATCATCATTCAAATTTATTACCTCATCGAAATGGATCGAGAACATATATGCCGTATTATTATCTCCAAGAATTCCCTTGTTTGACTTTATCTCGAGGGGTATCCAGCCTACTTCTGGATGAGGGCTTCTACGAACAGATCCCGGGCCAGCCAAGGCTAAAGCCAGCAGCTGATGACCGTAACAGCTACCGAGTATTGACAACCCCCTTAAGATCGCTTCCTTTATCAATGTGATTTCCTGCTCGACCCATTTTTCCCGTTCAATGATAGATGCTTCGGAACCGGTAATTCTTATATGAGTATATCCGTGGTTTAAATCCGGGAACATGCCATTTTTTGCTCTAAAATCATACCATTCTTCATCAAGATATGTACTCCAATGCTTAACCGGCATGTAGATGGAGGGATCAATGCTATTGTCGATGATAGCAATTTTAACTTGACTTTTTTTCATTTTTCCCTATTTTCCTTATAGAGGAATAAAAGATTATAATTTTCGGAAATAAAAAATTCAAATTTTTTTAGGTGTTGACTAAACATCTGATCCTCTCTTTTCAGTTTATTTTTTTGTTTTTCTAAGGAGAATTAGAGTGCATAACGTAAAAAAGGAAATTGAACTTCAAGTCATCACACCCAACGAGCCTGGCATCTTAGGGCGAGTTCTGGGAACGTTAGCCAATGCATCTGTTAACCTAAAAGCCATGTGCGCTTTTTCTGATGAAAAAAAGGGCATATTCTATATACTCACTTCCGACTATAAAAAAGCAGAGAAAGCTCTTTCTTCATTAGGATACGAAGTGAAGACCAATCCAGTTATTACAGTAAAAATTGATGATCGTATCGGAGCCGGAGCAGAAATCGGCGCACTACTGGGAAACGCCATTGTTGATATCAATTACTGTTACGGATCTTCTTCCGGCCTCGGAAAGGCGTTATTGGTCTTCAGCACCAACAACCATCAGAGAACATTAGATGCACTTTCATGATATAAATATCCATCAACAGTTCAAAAATCTACAGATAACTTAAATTAAATCAAAAACCAATCAGTCTAACCATCAAGAAACCTTAGGGAAAAATTTTGAAGCAAGCCATCCAGTTTAAATTAATGGGCTAGAAAGCTAACCTGAACTATTCATAAAAAATGCCGATGTAGCTATTAAACAATTTATTATCATGAAATTGGAATATTTTTCAAAAAACATTTTTTTCTTCAGGATGTGGTTTATAATGTTCATTTTA
>CAZLBV010000241.1:0-21024 GCA_964557845.1 uncultured Eubacteriales bacterium
CCGCCGTTAAAAACGGACTTTGAGGATTGGGTGAACGCCTGGAAGAAAACCATCGATATCAATCTGATGGGGGCGGCTCATGCCTCTTTCTGCGCTGCCCGGCATATGATAAAAACAGGGGGCGGCCGGATCATCAACATAACCTCCCGCGGGGCCTTTCGGGGAGAACCCGACGCGCCGGCCTATGGCGCCAGCAAGGCAGGCCAGAATGCGCTGAGCCAATCGTTAGCCAAAGCCTTGGCGCCTCATCATATCTATGTCTACGCAGTCGCTCCGGGCTGGGTGGCTACGGATATGGCGGCCGATCATCTAAAGGGTCCTAAAGGAGATGCTATACGCGCTCAAAGTCCTATGAACCGGGTAGCGAAACCCTATGAGGTAGCCGACTGCGTGGTTTTTCTTGCCTCGGAGGGACATGATTTTATGACGGGAGCCGTAATCGACATAAACGGCGCCAGCTACCTACGTACTTAATCTCGCTGTTTGTCCTGATGCAGGGCAGGATGAACATCCGGCCTTCTTCAGGTTTTTATCTGAAAACCTTACAACTCTTTGGAGAGCATACGGACCACGCTTTCGCAGGGAGCACCCAGAACCTCACGGGTTTATTCTATCTTCTGATTTTTTATCTTCTGCTTTTTTAAAGGCTTGGCTGTTTTTCATGTTTAAGAAAGCGGGCCATAGAGCTGAAGGAACCGAAAAATCCGATAACAGCGCATCCTACTATGAGAAGCAAGCATTGTGATAGATTTAAGAATCTGAATTTGATCAATTCGCCTAAAGCTCCAAGAGAAGAACCCAGATACAGGGGAAAAAATTCGATGACCAAAAAGAGCAGGATCAATGAAAGAAGGCCTCCCAAAATCCCGAGTATTATGCCTTCAAACAGAAAAGGGATCCGGATGAACATATTGGTGCCGCCGACCAATTTAAGGATTTCAATTTCATTCCTGCGCGCGAATACGTTCAGCTTGATAACGTTTGAAATTATGAAAAACGAAGCCAAGATCAAAATGCCCCCGAGGAAAAAGCCGATCGCTCTCGCCAAACGGCTGAGAGATTGCATCCTCTCGATCCATTCTCGGTTATATTGAATGTCTTCCACTCCGGGAAAATTTTCCATCCGGTTGATGAAGCTTACAATTTCTTTGGCGGAAAGATCTTTTTCGACCAGAGTGACTTCATAAGACGCCGGAAAAGGGTTTTCATCCAGATTGTCGACTATACTTTTTAGATCAGGAAATTTGTTCTGAAATTTTTCAGCGGCTTGCTCAGTATTTACATGGTGATATTTAACCACCAGGTTGGAGGAACTTAATACTTTCTCAAGGGTTTGTGCTTGAGAGTCATCTATATCTTTATCCAAAAAAAGAACGATCACCATGTTATCGGAGATCTCCCGGGCAGCATAGCGAAGATTATTAGAAAGCGATAAGAATATACCTATGATGAGAAAGGACAGGCAGATAATCGTCATGGAAAAGAAATTCCGAATTCTATACTGCCAGAGATTGTTCAGTGTTTCTCTAATGAAATATTTAAACCGTTGAGTGATCAGAGAATCTCCTTTCTTATTAATTTTCCTTTATAGAGGAACAGGATCTTATGCCCGAAATGGCGGATAAGCTCACGATCATGGGTGCATATGATAACAGTTGTTCCTCTTTTATTTATTTCTTTGAAAAGGCTCATGATTTCAAAAGCTAATTCCGTATCCAGGTTTCCTGTCGGTTCATCAGCCAAAATGATCTTAGGGCTGTTGACGACAGCACGTGCAATGGCGATCCGCTGTTGTTCTCCATAGGATAGATGAGAGGGATACTCCCACATTTTATGTTGAAGATTAACCATCCGCAAAGCATTGAAAACCCTTCTTTTTATCTCTTTGTTTGGTGCCCCTAAGACTTGAAGCACAATGGCGACATTATCGAATACTTTTTTGTGAAACAGAAGTTTAAAATCTTGGAAGACGATTCCCATAGAACGGCGCAGCGCGTAGATCTTATGTTCGGGAATACGAAAAATATTACGGCCGTCGATGATGATCTGTCCCTGGGTAGGTATGATCTCTCTGTATATGATCTTCAATAAAGTAGTCTTTCCTGAACCGCTGGGTCCGGTAATGAAATAAAAATCCCCCTTTTCAGCTTGGAAAGTTATATCAGATAGAGCCCAGTGGGGTTTTTGGTATTGCTTCCAGATCCTATATAATTCGATCATCTCAAAATATCTTTGATAATTATGGCGTCATTTTTCTATGTTTAATATTAACATTTTTTTGGAACAGAAGTTAGAAATGTTTATGAATAGTCCTGATCATTTAATGAAAAGAGCCATAAACCATCCAAATAATATAGCACCCACCGTCATGATCAGAAATAAAGATAAACCGTATTTTATCTGGTCTTTCCTTTTTTCCCGTCTGATCAGGGCAAGTACGATACATACCAAAAGAGAGTAAAGGATCATTGAAATAAGATGGCTTTTAAAGATCATTTTTTCTTACCAGCTGCTATATCACGGGCGTCTAAGGCCACAAGATAATTTAATAAACCTGCTCCGGCGATGAAAGTACTTCCAAATTCAAATGTCACATTTCTGAGCTCACCGGTGCCAAAAGAAAAGATTCTTGCAATGAAATAAAACAAGCCCATACCAAGATCAGAAAAAAAAGCAAGGATAGTGTAGGGATTTTCCGTTTGGAAAGGATAAATGCGGCCACCCATTATCAATCCGAGAGCGATCATAGCTGAGATACATACGAAAAATATTATCCCTCTGTGGAATTTTTTTGTGAATATATGACCAAGCCCAGGAATCAACCATCCTAAAATGAAAGCGGCTATAGCTTTGATGTTCATTGGAGAGAAATAATAACGTAAGCCAATATAAAAAGCAACAAGATTCCTGGGTCATTAGTAAAATAGGCCGATTGGAACTATAATTCATCTTTTTCGGGCAATATGATTGTTTTTGGGAAAATGATAGTAAAATGCGATAATGATACTGTACTATTTTAATATCGTCCTCTTTTACCCTATGGGCGACCATTAGAAGGCAAATGTAAAGTCCTTTTAAGGGATTGGGCGGGAGGGCTTCACCGCACCGATTTCGAGGTGGTTTACTACATCTTCAATCGATGTGTCTTGTATTTGCACTAACCTTGGGCCGCTAATGACCCAGGAAGCTGCGTCCAAGACAAATTAAAAATTAAAAGAGGCAGCAATGAATTTAGTCAATTTCCATAATGAGTTGCATGGCGGAAGAACTTACTTTATAATTGGCGTGGATTAATCGGTTATATTGCATTCATTATGTTTGATTAAATCAAGAACTTACAAAAAAGGAGCGTATGTATGGCTGAACAAGATCGGATCTATGTCTGTTCCATTTGCGGACAGGAGGTAACAGTTGTCAAATCCGGAGTAGGCACCTTGGTATGCTGTAACCAGCCTATGAAACCTAAGCCGGAGTGATCATTTTAAAAAAGAAAAAAGGGAGTAAATGATGGCAATAAAAAATTTTAAAGAGATAATACAGTTTGCAATAAAAAGAGAGGAAGATGCGATCAGGATCTACGGTGAAATGGCGGAAAAGACCAAAATGCCTGGCTTGAAAAAACTGTTAATCGATCTTCAGTCTGAGGAAAAAAATCATAAAAGGATGCTGGAAAATCTCAGCCAAGAAAAGTTAAAATCCTACGAAGTAAAAAAAGTTCCTGATCTAAAAATAACCGATCATCTATTGGAAGAACCGATCGAGCCGGAAATGAATTTTCAAGAATTACTTATTTTTGCGGCAAAAAAGGAACAAAAAGCTGCCGATCTTTATTCAGAGTTGGCTTCTCAGGCAGTTGATGCAGATATGAAAAAAACCTTTGAATTCATGGTGCAGCAGGAAAAATCACATAAACTGAAACTCGAAAAAGAATATGAGGATCATGTTCTGGATGAATACTGATCTTAATAAGACGGTCTACCTTTAAAAGGAGAATCAAATGGATAAATGGGAATGTACAGCTTGCGGTTATGTGTATAATCCTGTAGAAGGGGATCCTGACAATGGGATCGATCCCGGAACTGCTTTTGAGGATCTTCCTGATGATTGGGTTTGTCCCCAGTGTGGAGTAGGTAAAGAATTCTTTCAGAGAATAACCTGAATTGAATTAAATTTTAAACAAAGATTCCGTTAAGGATAAGTCCTCATTAACTGGAAAAGAGAATGATGAGAAAATCTTTGGTTTCCGCTTTAGTGTGTTTAATGTTTTTTCCTTTAATAGTTCAGTCTCAGACTGCAGAGACTGAAAAATATTTATCTCTTGACTTTCAAAAAGGAGAGAAAGAGAGTGATATGCCGGAAGGGAGTTTTGGGAATGTCCGTTTTGGCCTAATATTTTTTGGAGATATAAATCAGAGGATCTTATATACTGCTGAGATTGCCCAATGGCAGGAGAATAAGATCGACCTGAAGCAAGCATGGGCGGGAATCATGTTTTCAGATGCATTTCTGGTTAAGGTCGGTATGTATCTTGTTCCTTTTGGCCGTTACAACAAAATGAACCGGCCTCATCAAACTAAGTTGGTCCAACCTCCTCTAAATATTGAAGCACTTTTTCCTTTTGGATGGAGAGACCTTGGAGTCCAGATAAATGGAGAGATAAGCGGACTGATCTATGATCTGTATTTAGGGAATGGTTTGGAAGAAAGACCATACTTAAATGGTTTGCAGGATTATCAGGATAACAATTCCGATAAAGGACGGGGTGGCCGGATCGGTTGGAGAATAGGAGAGGGTTTCGAAGCAGGATATTCCTATTATGGCGGGAAATATGATGATAGCAATGACCGGTCGATAAAGATGCATGGATTTGACCTGATATGGGTTACCCAAAATTCTTCTTTGACAGGTGAATACACCCGGGTAGACCTGGATAATCCTGAGGGCTTTTCTTCAGGCAAAGGCGAGGGTTATTATATTCAGCTTTCTTTTCCCATGTCAGGTTTTAATCCGGTTGTGAGTTATCAGAGTTTGAGATACGATGACCCTTTTCATGGACAAGGATACAGCGGAACCATCTATCCCGGAGCAGGTATCCGAGAAAATAGAACCAGGTGGACCCTGGGAATTATCTTTAATTTTCAGAATAATTTGTTTTTTAAAGCCCAGTATGATTTTAATAAAGAAAAAGACGAAGAATTGAAAAATAATCAGTTTATCATTCAAGCATCCCTTGTTTTTTAAGATTTGAGGTATTCACATGGCGAATTGTGCGGTTATTGGAACCCAATGGGGAGATGAAGGTAAAGGGAAAATAATTGATCTGATAACTCCCGCATTTGATATTGTCGCCCGTTATCAGGGAGGACATAATGCGGGGCATACCGTCCATATAAAAGAAAAAAAGATCATTCTGCATCTGATCCCTTCCGGAATTCTTCATCCGGGGAAGCTATGCCTTATCGGAAATGGAGTCGTATTCAGCCCTCAGGCTTTCCTGGATGAGGTGGCCGAGCTGAATAAGGCAGGTTTTGAGGTCAATGACAATCTAGTAGTCAGTAAAGGGGCTCATCTGATTCTTCCTTATCATTCTGCGGTAGAAAAAGTGAGTGAGGAAGTAAGGGGTGAAGATAAGATCGGAACTACCTGTAGAGGTATCGGGCCGGCCTATGTAGATAAAGCAGCCCGTCAAGGAATCAAGGTAGGAGATCTATTGAACTCTTCTTTACTCAGAGAAAAGATCAAATATAATGTTGACGAAAAGAACATAATTCTTGATTTTTATAAACAGCCAAGATTAGATGCTGAAAAGATCTATGCTCAATTCAGTGAATATGGATCTGTGATCGGGAAATATATGGGCGATGTTGCCTTTATCCTCCATGACAAGATTACATCTGGTAAAAGTGTATTGTTTGAAGGTGCCCAAGGTGCTCTGTTGGATATCGATCACGGTACCTACCCTTTTGTAACTTCATCCAATTCAACCATAGGGGGTGTATGTACTGGGCTGGGGATTGGGATCGATAAAATAAATGAAGTATTCGGAGTTACCAAAGCTTACACAACCAGGGTAGGAAGAGGCCCGTTTCCCACTGAACTGATGGACAGTAAGGGGGAATTGCTCAAGAAAGAAGGTAATGAGTTTGGCGCAACCACGGGAAGGCCGAGGAGATGCGGATGGTTTGATGCGGTGGTAGTGGCTTATTCATGCCGACTGAACGGGATTAAAAGAATCTTTTTAACCAAGTCCGATGTGCTGGACAATTTTGCTGAGATTAAGATATGCACGGGATATAGATATAAAGGAAAAAAACTACAGAGCTTTCCGATGGAACCCTGGATTCAGGCAGAGATAGAGCCCGAATATAGAACCGTTAAAGGATGGAAAACCCGATTGTGTGATGTCAAAAGTTATTCCCGGCTGCCCGAGGCCTTTTTGGATTATGTAAAGATAATCGAGGATCTGCTTCAGGTAAGTGTCTCTATCATATCAACCGGAGTTGGAAGAGGGGATACAATCCTGGTTGAGAATAATCTTACTGAGATTTTCGACATGGAGAAAATAAAAAACGCTCTGGTCTGAATCGGCCTGTATTTCACGCTCAAAAGATTTTTGATAATAAAGGTAAAAGATCTATTGGATTAATTGTTTATATATATTATAATATAGTAAATATAGTGAATATATTTAATTTATATTAAAAATAGAGTTTATTATTAGTGCTAAAATCATCATAAAAACTTCAATTAAATAATATAAGGAGAGAAGAAAATGAAAGAAAAAGTTGAAGAGGCATTAAATAAGGTGCGTCCTATGTTAGTTGCAGATGGGGGAAATGTTGAACTTGTCGATGTTGAGGATGGAGTCGTTAAGGTAAAATTAACCGGCGCCTGTGCAGGTTGCCCTATGTCAGAGATGACATTAAAAATGGGGATCGAAAAGTTCCTTAAGAAAGAAATACCTGAAATCAAAGAAGTAGTAGGCGTATAAGACCAAATAACGATTTAAACTAGCTTCTTTTAATGAAGAAACGGTATATGGATCGCATAGCGGCCACTCCTCTCGATCCACAAGTCTATGAAAGCATGGCCCCTTTTTTAAAAGAGGATTTTGGCAATCCCCAGAGTCTTCATTCTTGGGGACAAAAAAGTAATAGTGCTCTGGAAACCGCAAGGCAGCAGGTAGCTCATTTGATCCATGCCGAACCTGAAGAGATAATCTTTACTGCGAGCGGATCGGAATCGAATAATCTGGCAGTTAAAGGCCTGGCTGAAGCCAACAGAAAGCAGGGAGATCATATCATAGTCTCAGCGGTCGAACATCAATCCGTGCTCAATTCAGCCCAAAAATTGGAAAAGAAGGGATTCAAAGTCGATAAGATTCCCGTAGATAAATATGGTTTGATCGATCTTCCTTTCTTAAAAAGATCAATAAAAGAAGAAACCGTTCTTGTCTCAGTGATGCTGGCCAATAGTGAAGTGGGAACCATTGAACCGATCGAAAAAGTGGCAGAGATATGCCGTGCAGAAGGTGTCTTACTGCATACAGACGCAGTGGCTGCAGTAGGATCTATAGAAGTGGATGTAAACAAGTTAGGTGTTGATGCCCTTAGCCTGGCTGGGGATCAATTTTACGGCCCCAAAGGAAGCGCGGCATTATATATTAGAAAAGGAACCCGTTTAGTTTCTCTTATTGAAGGGGGTGTCCAAGAAGGAGGCCGGCGAGCAGGTACGGAAAACCTTCCGGCCATTGTAGGACTGGGGGAAGCCGCAGAGCTTGCGGAAAAAGCCATTCCGGAACAGATGGAAAAAATCACGAAAGTCCGCGATCATCTGATCAGAAACCTTCCTGAAAAGATCGAACATGTAGTTTTAACGGGACATCCCGAGAAAAGACTTTCTTATCATGCCAGTTTTTGTGTAGAATTTATTGAAGGAGAATCCATGCTGTTGAATTTGGATATGCTGGGCATCGCTGTTTCCAGTGGATCGGCCTGCACGTCTAAAGCACTCAGGGCATCACACGTTTTGATCGCCATGGGACTCGACCATGCCTTGGCCCAGAGTTCTTTGGTGTTTAGCCTTCTGAATGAAACTTCCCGGGAGGATATCGATTATCTTTTAGATGTTTTTCCTCCGGTCGTAGAAAGACTGAGAAAGATGTCGCCTCTTTATTCTCAATATTTAGAGGAGAGAAAAAATGATATACAGCGATAAGGTCATGGATCATTTTCAGAATCCTAGAAATGTCGGTATGCTGAAGGATGCGGATGGAGTTGGAAAAGTCGGCAATCCGGTCTGTGGTGACATGATGACATTTTATATTATGGTCAAGGATAACAGGATTGCTGATGTAAAATTTCAGACTTTTGGTTGTGGAGCTGCCATCGCTGTGTCAAGTATGGTAAGTGAAATGGCTTTGGGAAAAACTTTGGATGAAGCATTGAAGATATCCAATGAAGATGTGGCTGCGGAGTTAGGCGGACTGCCTAAGAATAAACTTCATTGTTCCAATCTTGGGGCTGATGCCCTTCATAAAGCCATTGAGGATTATCAAGAAAAACAAAGATTAAAAAAAAACGATAAACCAGAAATACCCGAAGAGGTTATGTTTAAGATAAAATGCCCTTACTGCGATAGTCCTGTTGAAGGGATGCAGGCCTTCTGTAAAATGTGCCGGGTTGAATTTGAAGAATGCTGGGAATGTTCCCAGCCTATAAGAAAAGATTCGGATGAGTGCCCGCATTGTGGAGCGACCAGAGCCAGAGTCTGATCCTGAATTATTCAGACGTCGATTTCAGCACAAATACTTCCTCGCCCCGAGTTTGCAGTAGTACCCTTCAGCTTCGCTCAAGGCACCTCGTATTTGCACTAATCCCAACGCGTTAATAACCAGGGTGCCGCCAAACTGGGCAGGAATATCTTGGGGCTGAACGAGAAATGATATTATTGAACTTTATGTTAAGAAGTTGCATAATTGATTTTCAAGGAGGGATTAGAAAAAAAGTGAAAGATGAAATCATTGACCGGATAAAAAAATTAAGATCTGAGAGAAATGCCATTCTCCTTGCCCATAATTATCAGATCGGTGAGATCCAGGATATTGCAGATATTTTAGGGGATTCCTTGGAGCTCAGTCAGAAAGCTGCCAAGGTAGAAGAAGAAGTTATTGTGTTTTGCGGGGTTCGATTCATGGCAGAAACCGCGGCGATCTTAGCTCCTGAAAAAACGGTGCTGTTACCTGACGATACCGCAGGTTGTCCCATGGCTGATATGATAACGGCACAGGAGCTCGTAGAATGGAAAAAGAAGTATCCTGGGAGGAAGGTAGTGGGTTATGTCAATACCTCTGCTGAAGTTAAGGCGGAATGCGACATCTGCTGTACTTCGGCCAATGCCATTCGAGTAGTAGAATCCATACCCGATGATGAGATCCTGTTTGTCCCGGATAGAAATTTGGCTCATTATGTCAGCAGAAACACCAAGAAGAAAATAATTGCCTGGGATGGCTACTGTTATGTCCACAATAATTTTTCTTCCCGGGATGTCATGAGAAAAAAAGAGGAATTCCCGGAAGCAGAGCTGTGGGTTCATCCGGAAAGTCCTCCGGAAGTGATCGATCTTGCGGATGAAGTTTATTCAACCGGTCAGATGGTAAAAAACGCCAAAAAAACGACGGTCAAAGAGATTATCATTGGGACAGAGGTCGGAATGATCTACCGCTTGAAAAAAGAAAATCCGGATAAAAGCTTTTATCCGCTGCGCGAAGCATCATTATGTTATAACATGAAAAAAATCACCCTTGATAAGGTCCTTCGTTCCTTGGAAAATAGGCAGTATAGAATTGTCGTTCCGCCTGAAATCGCTGCCAGAGCAAGAGGGGCCATTGAAAAGATGGTTCAATTATAAAAAAAGGATCGAGTGTTGATGGATAAGGTCGAGAGAAGAATTCAAGAGATGATCCAACTTTTGAAAAAGTCCTATCCCCGCAGCCGGACAGCTCTTCATTTTGAAAATCCTCTTCAGCTCTTGATCGCAACCATACTCTCTGCGCAGTGCACGGATAAAAAAGTAAACGAGATAACTCCTTCTCTTTTTGAAAAATATAAAAGTGCTTCTGATTTTTCTCAGGCTGATCCGAGAGAATTAGAAGAGGAGATAAGGCCGACTGGATTTTTCCGGAATAAAACCAAGAGTATAATTGAATCCTGTAAAAAAATCGTATCTGACTTTCATGGGAAAATTCCTGACACTATGGATGAACTTCTGACTCTGCCGGGAGTCGCTAGAAAAACTGCGAATATCGTGCTTTCCAGCGGATATAACAAGGCAGAAGGCATAGCCGTTGATACCCATGTGAAACGCCTTGCCGGCCGTCTTGGATTGAGCAGCGAGACCAATCCGGATAAGATCGAGAAAGATCTTATGAGACTTGTTCCCCGAGAGGATTGGTTGGATTTTAATTATATTCTGGTTAATCACGGCCGGGCTGTTTGCCAGGCAAAAAAGCCTGATTGTGAACACTGCCAGGTTAATCACCTCTGCCCCTATTATCAGAATCAGCAGAATAACTCTGAAAAGGAAGATATATAATGGAAGCAACCAGTAACCACATTGGTTTGATCACTCGTAATCCAAAAAAACTTATCGACTATTACACCTCGGTCTTGGGTTTTGAAAAAGGAGATTCAAGAATCCTTGAGCCGGAATTGATGGAAGCTATTTTTGGTATTCCAGCAGAAGGAAAGATGACCAAGCTGATATTTGGGAAGATCGTTCTTGAAATATTCACCTGTGAAGCTGATCTAAAGGATCGAGATATTTTCGGGAGTGGCTACAACCATTGGGGGCTTTTAGTTGAGGATAAAGAAGCTTTTATAAAGGAAAAAGAAGCAGCCGGAGCTTATGTAGCTAAGATCGGGTATAAAGACCGGTTCATTTATTTTTTAAAAGACCCGGATGGAAATCTTATAGAGGTATTTGAGATCAGATAAATGATCAAAGAAGCAAGATTATATAAAAAAGAAAAGGATAATTTTGTTACCTGCTTTTTGTGCAGCCATAGATGCAGGATCGCCCCCGATAAATTCGGGATCTGCGGGGTTCGCCAGAATCAAGGAGGGATCCTTAAGACTCTTGTTTATGGAGAAGTGATTGCTGGTCACGTAGACCCCATTGAAAAAAAACCTCTTTATCACTTTCTGCCGGGGAGCCTGGCTTTTTCCATTGCGACTATCGGCTGTAATTTCCGCTGCCCTTTTTGTCAGAACTGGCAGATATCGCAGAGCAATAAAAAAAATGGAGTCAGCATACCCGGTGATTTTTATCCTCCCTCAGATATTGTCAAGGCAGCTCAAAGTCAGGGTTGTAAGAGTATTTCTTATACCTACACAGAGCCTACCATCTTTTACGAATTTGCCTTTGATACGGCAAAATTAGCTAAAGAAGCCGGATTGGGTAATTCGTTTGTTACGAACGGGTACATGACCTCAGAAGCACTCGAGGAGATACAGCCGTATCTGGATGCCGCCAATGTCGACCTCAAAGCTTTCAACGAAACCTTTTACCGGAAAATGTGCGGGGCTCATCTTCAACCTGTTCTTGATGCAATAGTTACCATGAAAAAACTGGGAATTTGGTTGGAGATCACAACTCTTATTATACCCGGTCAGAATGATGATCCGGGTGAACTTAAGGAACTGGTTGAATTTATCGCCGGCATCGATAAAGATATACCATGGCATATCAGCCGGTATCATCCTGATTACCAATATTCTGACTCACCGGCAACTCCGGTCGAAACCTTAAAAATGGCCTACCGGATCGGAAAAGAAGCAGGCCTTAATTATATTTATATTGGAAATGTTATCGGTGAATCAGAGGCGACCATTTGTCCGGAATGCGGTAAAGTATTGATCGAAAGGAGTGGTTTCCATGCCTCTGAGATCAAAGTTAAAAATTCCCGATGTGAATACTGCGGTGCCTTGATCCCAGGAATATTTGACTAAAACTGCCATCTTTCCATGTTATGTATAGTTCATGCTAGTTATGTCAGAGAAAAAATACAGATTCTTAAAACACACAGCTGATGCCAAATTTCAGGCTTTTGGCAAAAGTCTTGAAGAGGCTTTTGGTAACGCTGCTTTGGCCACAGCTTCCTTGATGTGGGAATGGGAAACCATAGACAATAAGGTAAAGCGTACAATTGACGTGGAGGGAAAAGACATTAAGCAGCTGCTTGTGGTTTTTCTGGAAGAGATCCTGTTTTTATGGGAAGTTCAGGATTTTCTCTTGGGTAAAATTGAGGACCTTGTTATCCATAAAGAGGAGGAGGCTTACACCTTGCATGCTGTGTTGCTGGGTGATATAAATAAAGGTAATTATGAGACATTTGGTGATGTCAAAGCCATTACCTATAATGAAATGGAGATCCTGGAGAAACACGGATTCCGGGTCCAGGTGGTAGTGGATATTTAACCTGGAATAGTCTCGATTCGTAAATAATCCAGGTCATTGGAAAAGAAATGGAATTAAAGCAAATTAGTGATTTTATTTGGGAGATCCCCAGACATGGAAATATGCGGGTTCCTTCTGTGATATTCACATCGGTAAAATTGATGGACTCTTTAAAAGGGGACCAGACTCTCGATCAGGCAAAAAATGTTGCTTGTCTTCCGGGTATACTGGATAAAGCTTATGTCATGCCGGATGCCCACCAGGGATATGGCTTCCCTATAGGTGGAGTAGCCGCCTTTGATAAGCAAGAAGGAATCATCTCTCCTGGTGGAGTCGGCTATGATATAAACTGCGGTGTCAGGTTGTTGGGCACAGATTACCAGGAAACCGATATTTTAAAATATATCAGTAAGCTTTCAGATGCGATTTTCAGAGAAGTGCCGGCCGGAGTAGGGAAAGACGGAGTTAAACGTTTAAGGAAGGAAGACCTCTTTGAGATCTGCATCAAGGGAGCAAATTGGGCGGTAAAACATGGATATGGTTGGGATGAAGACCTTGAGAGGACAGAAGAATACGGATGTTTGCCCGGAGCCGATCCGGAATTGTTATCCGCAAGAGCGATCGAAAGAGGAATCCCTCAGTTGGGAACCCTGGGATCTGGAAACCATTTTCTGGAGATCCAGAAGGTCGATAAAATATTTGATCAAGACACAGCTGAGGTCTTTGGAATTAATTCTCCCGGTCAGATCATGGTTATGATCCACTGTGGCAGCCGGGGATTGGGCCATCAGGTAGCCTCCGATTATATACGTTTAATGGAAGATAAATATGGATTTCGTGATCTTCCGGACAGACAGCTGGTAAATGCACCGATCCAGTCAAAACTCGGCCAGCAGTATTATAAATCCATGAGCGCAGCGGTGAATTTCGCTTTTACCAACCGACAGATGATAGCCCACTGGGTAAGAGAAGTCTTCAAAAACGTTATGGGCAGTAATAGAGGTATCCATCAAGTGTATGATGTCTGCCATAATGTGGCCAAATTTGAAAAACACCTGATCGGGGGTAGATGGCAGGATGTGTGTATCCATAGAAAAGGAGCCACCCGGAGTTTTGGGCCGGGAAGAAAGGAGATACCGGAAATTTACCGGGATGCCGGACAGCCGGTATTTATTCCGGGAAGTATGGGGACGGCGTCTTATGTCTTAGTGGGTACCAGCGAGGCTGAGAAGTTAAGCCTCGGATCAACAGCCCACGGAGCAGGAAGAGTCATGTCAAGGCATGCGGCCTTAAAAAAGTTTCGCGGTGAGAAGGTTAGACAGGAATTAAAAGCCAAAGGGATCGAATTAAAGGCGGCAGGATTAAAGGGGATAGCCGAGGAAGCCTCCCAGGTGTACAAAGATGTGGATGAGGTTGTCCGGATCTCCCATGAATCAGGGATCGGTAAGATGGTGGCGAGGTTAGTCCCGTTGGGTGTTATAAAAGGATAAGAAAAAAGGATAAGAATTTGGTTTTCTGCTGCGCTGGCTGAGTATGCATTTTAGGTCTCATTTTCCCTTCAACCATCTTCATGAAATATAAATAACGGCAAAAAGGATGTCGGGGACGGTAAACTCCTGCCACAGCAGGGGATCATGAATCAGGAAACGGGCCAATCCCATGGATACGGCCGGCTCTCCCTGTATAAACGGGAAAAGCATAAGCTCAGTCAGAGAAGTCAAACCAAGAAAACGTCAACCGGTGTTGACAGTTAAAAATGCTTTGAAGGAGGCAATCCCGAAATGATAGTATGCCTGGCATTCCATGAAGCTGCGCTCCAAAGACAATAAGGAGGTATCATGACAGCAGAGATGGGAGATTATTTATAGGAAATATGATTGAATCGGAAAGGTTCAAGCATGGTGGAGAACCCATTATGCACAAATCAAAAAACTTCCAAGAACCGGCAAACATCAAACAGCATATACGGATGTCCTCATCAGATCGTCAGGCGAAAGCCAAAAAGTTGCGTGAACGGTATTTCGGTAAAAATCTTCCTGATGTGAGAGATTCGCATCGATAGAGTGAAATAGCAATTTACTCTTGATAAGCCCTGCATATTATCTAAACTTGAGCATTTCTTCCACGGTCATATGAATGTCTTTAGCTATCTGCTTTAGAATAATTGGAGATATATCCCGTCCCTGATGAAAAGGAACAGTTGTGGAGCGCCATCGGGATGACGATATTGTTTATGAGAACCCTTATGACGAACCTGGGAAAAACCGGTCTTATTAAGTATCGTAACTACCTCAGAAGGTTTAAGAACAGGATACCTTCCCATTATCTATCAACCATTATGCTTTGAATACCAACGAACTCTGTCTCGATTTCTAATTCTTCATCATCAAGAAGA
Organism: uncultured Eubacteriales bacterium; assembly: GCA_964557845.1. Lineage (GTDB taxonomy): Bacteria > Acidobacteriota > Aminicenantia > Aminicenantales > Aminicenantaceae > CAZLBV01. Next base: position 14,852 of record CAZLBV010000241.1, read on the forward strand.
AGTTCAATGACTTCACGAAGGTTATTCTGCAATTCATCCAGTGTTTTCCCCTGGGTATGTGCTCCAAGAAAACCGGGAACATATCCAACGTAAAGACCTGTATCCGGGCATTTTTCGATGACGGCTGTAAAAGTCTTCATTTTTATCTCTCTAATGTATTTTATCACAAATCAAACATTAAATGTGTTTAAATATCAAGCAATACTTAATACTTCCATTTATATAAAAATTATAACTTCCCCTTATGATAAACTGGATTAAACGGCAAATTTATAATTATTCCTGCGTCCGGATGATACGAAAGATAAAGGATAGGAATTTCGTTTTTAGGTTTGCTCCAAATTCTCCATAATTTTCATAAATTCCAACCCCTTATCATGGTGAGAGAAGGAGATCGCACCCAAAAAGCCAATGTCAATGATTTAAAAATGCATGATAAATTCCCCGAAATCTCACAACCACCATGTTTTAGCTAGACTTCGTCCTCGAATCGACAAAAAACAGCCACAGATACTTCAGAGATATTCCTCCCTCTCCCCGGCTGCCATCAGAAGCTCCTTCTGGACATGACGTGGTGGAGGCGGCTGTTTGGCCTCGAAGGTCAGCTCGAGATGACGGATGATCTTGTCGATGGCTTTCGGTTCTTCGATAAAAGAGATGATCCTCATCCGGCCGTCACAGGAAAGGCACAACAGGGGATCCACCTCATAGACTTTTTTTTGTCATCTCCGCCCAGCTTTTTGAAGGGACATAGGACGGGTCATCTTTTATGATTGGGGGATGAGAAAGAGTGGTTTGCGCTCTGACTTTGCTGTGAACAGAAAAGCCTGTGTGGCGCCAGCTGAGGATCTTCTCGAAACGGGACTCGTATTCTTGAAGGAACTGGTCAAAGTAATGGAAGAGCACCCGGTAGAGCACGGTGCGCTCCGGATATCGGGGACGGTAAACTCCTGCCACAGCAGGGGATCATGAATCAAGAAACGGGCCAATCCCATGGATACGGCCGGCTTTCCCTGTATAAACGGGGAAAGCATAAGCTCAGTCAGAGAAGTCAAGCCAAGAAAACGTCAACCGGTGTTGACAGTTAAAAATGCTTTGAAGGAGGCAGTCCCGAAATGATAGTATGCCTGGCATTCCATGAAGCTGTGCTCCAAAGACAATAAGGAGGTATCATTTTCATTGTTCTTGGATGCTTATACGGATGAATAATTCAGAAATATCTTTTTCGCAGGATTAGTTTCCAGCACATGTGAAGGCAGTCCTTGACAACCTGCGGTTTAAGAGAGCTGTTAGTGAATCTGTAGGTGATAGGCACCTCATCTATGCTTAGATGATTTTGGTAAATAACAGACGCGCTTTCCACCAAGAAGTCAAAGCTGCGGCTTTTCATTGGATGATTAAGAATGCTTTTCATGGCTTTCTGCGAATACCGTCTGTATCCTGAGGTGATATCCCGGTAATAGCTTTTTTTAAATACACTTCGGGGAAAATCAAGGCTGATATTATAGATGAGATTGCCGATGAGACTAAGCATTTTCCGGTATAAAGGAGTTTCAATTTTCTGCGTGCGCGTGCCGATGACCAGATCACTTTCCGGGGCTTTCAGGAACCTGGGGATCTCGTCCGGATCATGGCTCAATCCGGCGTCCATGGTTATGGCGTAGGCATAATTTTGAGCTATTGCATACTTCATTCCATCCATGACGGTCCTGGGAATATGGGTGTTAGCTTTATGGGTGATGACATGTATAGCGGGAATATCCTTAAGGATCTTGGGTGTTTTATCGGTACTGTGGTCGTCCACGATACAAATATCAACATATTTTTCTACCCTTAGGACCAGCTCTCTGATAGTTGCTTCCTCATTATAAGCAGGGATGATGAGGAGTGTTTTATTTTTCTCCAATTATTTCTCAAGCTTGAAACATTCTTTCAGCGATCGCGATATCATCTTCTGTATTGATGTTGATATAATCTTTGTCGATATAAAATAATTTGACCGGATGGCCGTCATCAATGGCGCTCTGGATCAGATCCGGCAGTTCCTTTTCATTTCTGACCTGATTTATAGGGGTTAAGGGAATATAGTCAAAGATCTTATTCCGGAATACACAGTTACCCGTTCCCATTATTTTGTTAACGGGATGTCTGGGTTTTTCGATCAGACGGTAGATACGGTTGTCTTCCTGATTGAAAATGACTGCATAGGTTTTGCTGATCTGGGACGTATCTTCAACCTGGACCACACCGCAAATCGTGAAAAGTTCTTCCTTATAAAAAATATCGATCATTTTTCTGGGGGATGGATGGAGCAGAATCTCATCAGCCAGAAAAAGAATAAAATCATCCCCAGCTACCGCTTCCTGCGTGGATTCGATCGCACTAACCAGGCCTTTTAATTCTTTCTGGATGACGTATTTTATTTTAATGTCTTTATAGGAGATCCCATAGCGATTGATGATATCTTCAGCCCGGTATCCTACAACGATGATGATCTCATCTGCATCACTTTTTCGCGCGGCTTCAAGACTGTATTCAATCAAGTGTCTTCCCTGAAACTTGAGCATGCATTTATTGCAGCCCTCAGTGTGGTCATGGAGCCTTTTTCCCCTGCCTGCGGCTAAAATTACGGCCTTCATATGATTTTTTCTTTTTTTAATTGATCTATTTATCTATCTTAAACAGTTGTTTTTCCTTTTTCAACCAGTCCAAGAGATTTTTAATCCCGGTGGCAGGATCAATGGAGCTTTTCCATTTTAATTTCTTTTGGGCTTTGGTCGTGTCACAGATGAAATAAAAAAGGTCACCCTGACGGACTTCTTCAAAAATCATCTCAGGTTTTTTTCCGAGAATATCAGCGATCAGATCGATGCATTCGAGCAGAGAAAGAGAACATTCCATCCCTCCCCCGATATTGTAAATTCCAGGTTGGCCGTGCTCATAAAACGCATGAAAAGCACGGGCCACATCAGAGGCATATAAGATATCTCTGACCTGTTTCCCGGTGCCGAAAACTCTCAAGGGCCATCCCAGAAGTGATCGGATACAAAAATTAGCCACCCATCCGTGATCTTCCCCTCCGAACTGGCGCGGCCCATAAAGACCGGTCAGGCGGAAGCTGGCTGCATGGACTTTATAAGAGTCGATAAATGTCTGGAGATACAATTCAGCCGCCCGCTTGGAGGCATGCAGGGGAGTCAGGTTCCCTTGAACGACAGGATGATTCTCATCTATGGATGGAGGAGTACGAAGGTAGCGGGTTTCTCCTTCCTGGAGCGTTTCGTTTATCCGGTTTCCATACACATGAATTGTGCAGCAGGATACCAGCGGGATCTTCAAAATTTGAGCTGCTTTTAGAAGGTTGAAGGTGCCTCTCACATTGGTGGAAAAGTCTAATTCCGGATCTTCCAGGCTTATGGTCATGGCCGGTTGGGCTGCGGTGTGGACAATGTAATCGACCCCTTCCGCATATTCCATGACTTTATTGAAATCCCGGATGTCCTCTTTGACGAGAATGACCCCTATTTTGTCGAGCAGGTCCCAATTGTAATTCCTGGCTCCCTCCACGGCATAACCTGTGCGGCCAAGTTCATATTTGGTCATATTGTCAAAAGAAATGACCGTATCGCCGCGCCGGCTGTAAAATTCACATACGTGGGACCCGATAAAGCCACACCCTCCGGTTACTAGAACTTTCATGTCAGATCCAAAATTCTCCCTGGAAAAATATCATAATAGAATTAGGCTGTCAAAATAAATTCTACTGTTCATATAAACAAATAACTTAGAATTCCGGAGGGATCAATTTAGGAGGTTTTCCGAAGACACTGCGGTAGATTTGGGGGTAGGCGGCTTTGCTTCCCAGCAGCATGAATGTCAGAGGCATCTTTTCTTTCGCCAATCCGCTCATTTTTTCTGCGATATTCCTGATGTCCCATTGGGCGGTTGGATCTTCTCTAAGCCGGGATATATGATATAACTCCCGGGCATTTACTTTAAGCAGGACTCTTTTCCTGTGGGCATTGGTCAGTATATATTCAGATCCCAACTTCATATCGTTTTTGAATTGATTATAAACGTCGTTAGTTCTTTCAATGCAGGTCATGAATTTATCTCCCATACCCACATCTTCCACCGAGGGAGGAATACTCACTCCAAGGGAAGGATCGTATTCCTGAGAGCATAATGTTGCCATTCTGTGACGTTTTAATTGGGCGAAGCAGGTTGCCGAGACAACCAATTCATAGGTCAGATCGATATATTCGAATTCTCTCAGGACGAAATCGTAGAATTCCATGTGTTCGAAGGCAGTCTTCAAATATTCGATTTTGTCCTGCTGATTCATTTTATTGGCCCTTTGGAAACAGGCAGAATAGGGGAGTAGAGACGTGGTGTGCATAAGGGAAGCGATTAATTTTATATCAGCCTCCGGGGTGTGCTCAGCCAGTTGAACTTCTGCTGCCGGTAGAGATTCAGCAAATCCTCTTAAGGAATCAGATTTTTCCTTAAGTTCATCATAGGTCAATGAGTTAAAATCGTCGGCTTCTGTGAACAATATAATGGAGGGGGCTACTTCTTTGACCAGCGCATAGATCTTTTGATTCAATTCTTTGAGCTCATCCAGTTTTTTCGAAGCCAACCGGCGGATAAGGTATTCCAGTGACCTGGCATTCATGGTCAAACCCAATTGTCCCTGAGTGGCCAGGCTGACTACATACCGTGTATCTTCTTTGGCCCAGCCATCAAGGATAGAATGCTTTTTGGGATTTTGAGCATACTCGGGATATTTATCGAAGAAATACGGACGGAGCTTATCATAAAGCTCATGATACAAAGTATTCTGTTCCTTGATGGTTTGAAGGAAAATTTCTTTTTTTCCTGCATCCATAACTTCTTTCGGCAGCAGGAATTCATCCTGTAATTTGATATATCTCTGTGATTTTTCCGTGTAGGAACCCAATCGGAATCTTTCTATTTCTTCAATGGCAAGCCGGCTGACACCAATGATATCCAAGTTAAAAACAGCGTGTTCGGCTACAGAATGGTGCCCCATCTTGAATATGATAGTTTTATTAGAACGCCGCGCTTTATCGACTGCTTGGCGGGCAACCGCGCGAAGTTCTTCTGCGGAGCGGGGATCCCTTGAAATGCGGGCATAGGCAGCGGAGAGAGTCTCGGGAGTAACATCCAATCTACCTGGCTGAAGTTTCTTGAGTTCTTCGATGACAGTGCTGTCAATATTGTAGCCGGCGAGAATGACTTTCATAGTATACCTACAATAAATAACTACCGGATAGATTGTCAACCAATTGTATCGATTCAGTTAAGGCTGAAGCGATGGAGCCGGTAGGGTAGTTTAGATTATAATATGAACACCCTGTTTTCTCTGAGTTCAAGCCTTCCTTCGAAATAAAGCCTGACAGCTTCCGGGTAGATCTTATGCTCTTCTTTCAATATCCGTTCACTAAGCGAATCTTCGGTATCATCCTGGAGAACCGGGACGACGGCCTGGAGGATGATTGGGCCCATATCCACTTCAGGAACAACGAAATGCACTGTGGCGCCGGAAAAACGGACACCCCATTCAATGGCTTTCTTCTGGACATGAAGTCCGGGAAAAGAAGGCAGGAGGGCGGGATGGATATTCATGATCTTGTTCTCGAAAGACTTGCAGAAATAAGGGGTTAAAATTCGCATATAGCCGGCTAAACAGACCAAATCGATATCTCTATTTTTTAGTTCTTTTACAACCTCTTTGTCGTATTCTTCCCGATCTGGGAAATCTTTAGGATTGAGTGAGGCTGTCTCAAGGTTTTTTTCTTTGGCGATCTGTATTCCCGGTGCTTCTTTTTTATTACTGAAGACAAGAGCTATTTCGGCATTAATTTTGCCTTCCTGAACAGCATCATGGATCGCCACAAAATTAGAACCCCTTCCGGAAAGCAGAACCGCGATCTTTCCTTTTTTGTTAGGACTTCTAAAATAATGCGCGTTCATTTTTTCTCCCTTATACTGTTTTTTTCATTCAGAACTTTATTATGATTCCGGTTTTAAATGATAAACCACCTAGGTCTATCTCTGTTTCCTCAGCTGAGCGGATAAATTCCCCAACCGGGTTGGCTGAGTGGATGTTGATTTTGGTCTGCCAGATGTCGATTAAGGGATCATACTCT
>CAZLBV010000242.1:0-2672 GCA_964557845.1 uncultured Eubacteriales bacterium
TCGCTTCTACTGAGATAATCTAACTCTGTTATGCTAATGTGATAAAAAGGATAATTTAATGTGCAATTTATGGGTTAAAATAATGTGAGAATTAACACCGATGAACAAAGGCAGTAGGTTAATTCTTTAAAATGCAGGACCAGCTTGCCTCCTGTGATCCGCCTGACTACATCGATCCTTAGCTTTTGACAGGCTTCCGGGTCCACCACATTTTCAAACTTCTGAGAATTGCCCAGAGAGAGGGTGGGACGCTTCCACATATAGAACCTGAGAAAAGTGCGGTTGCATTCCTGGACGGAGCGGAATAGATATTCGTCCACAGCCATATTCCAGGCTCCTTCCAGAGGGGTGTTGTCCACAATCAGATCCCATTCTTTCATATCATTGGTCCGACACTGACTTTCGCCATTTTTCATGCAGCTTTTTCAATCGTTCGATCCTTTTGGGATACTGGTTTGCCAGGTTCTTAGTCTCGGTCACATCTTCTGAAAGATTACTGAGAAACACCTTTGCTGCCGGCAGGTCTAAATGCCGGTCTTTGGTCGCTGGGCCGTTAACCACCAGCTTCCAATCCCCTTCCCGGGCAGCCCAATGAATGTCTTTTTCTCCGGGTCTTTCCCAATGCAGCTGGTTATGAGGAGAGGAAGTTTTTTTTGATGCGATAACCTCAGTAAGATCCATCCCATCGATTCTATGTTCGATCGATGCGCCGCACCACCTGGCAATAGTGGGCATCCAATCCATATTGATCGCGGCCTGGTTTCTTACTTGACCTTGTGTGATCTTATCCGGCCAGGATACGATACAGGGCACTCGAATTCCCCCTTCCCACAAGGTGAATTTATGGCCCCGGTAAGGCCCGCTGTTTCCTCCGCCAAAATAGGTCCTTTCCTCCACTGAATGTCCATGGTCGCTTAAAAAAATAATGATAGTGTTTTTCCTCAATCCCAGATCATCAACAGTTTTTATGACCCGTCCGATCATGTCATCGACAGTGGAAACAAAGGCGGCGTAAAACTTACGTGGCTCCGGCATGTCTTTGTATCGTTCTCGGAATTTTTCCAGTCCCTGGAGTGGATAATGGGGCATGTTGATTGCCCAATAGAGAAAAAACGGCTGGTCCTTGTTTTCACGGATAAATCGACTGCACTCTTCGACCATCAGATCACCGAAAAATTCCCCATCATGCCAAACTTCCCTGCCGTCCCTCCACAAGTCATGGCGGTTCGGGCCATTCCAGTAAAAAAAGTGGGAATAATTATCTATACATCCGCCCATATGCCCGAAACTCGAATCAAAACCCTGCCCATTGGGCATGGTTTCAGGAGTATAGCCCAGGTGCCATTTACCCACATGACCGGTGACGTAACCTGTCTTTTTCAGGATTTCTGGTATAGTCACCTGCTCGGCCGGCATTCCCGGATGCCCCTTCATAGAAGAAGTGTTTCCCTCCAGTTGGGCCCGCTGGGGATAACGGCCGGTCATGAGTGCTGCCCGTGACGGTGAACAAACCGGTGCCCCCACATAAAACTGGGTAAATCGCAGACCCTGTTGGGCAAGACGGTCCAGGTTGGGAGTATATAAATCCGAAGCGCCGTAGCAGTTCAAATCAATGGATCCCTGATCGTCAGTATAGATCAGAATCACATTGGGCCTAGAGTTTTCGCTTATGTTGGCCGATCTTGCGTTCGACATTTGATTGCTATGCCAACTTCCCGGTACAGTCAGGGCAGCAGAACCAAGCCCCATCATTTTCAAAAAGGAACGCCGCGATAATTTATTAAACATTGAAATAAGATTATCACACCAAAAACATCATGGTCAACGACCCGAATAGAGACATCGAGACATCTGCCTTGGCTGAAAGACATCTGAAGACATCTAGAGACATCTGAGACATCTGCCTTGGCTGGCGGATCCAATTGAAAATAAACTAATTAAGGAAATATTGTTGTCATTTTAACGTCTTAAAATGTATTTTAGCCAGTAAAAAATGATTCCAAGTATTTTAAATTCATTTATAGATGGGGAATTCTTAAATGCTATTTTTTGGGGGAAAAATTAATCCTAAGCACGTATAGGACATTCTTTTTTGGGTTATCTGATTTAATATCAATGTTTTACGCCAGCCAAGGCGGAATTTTATGAATTTTATAAAAAGAGCGGGCAACGGGATTTGAACCCGCGACTCCGAGCTTGGGAAGCTCGTACTCTACCGCTGAGTTATGCCCGCTCACTAGGACCTGTAACCGATCCACATCTATCAATAGGGAAAAAATGTATCTATATTTGGTTGTTTTGTCAATTCTCTTTTTCTAGATCATCGATGATCCTGTCCCTCACCTTTTCTGCATCCAGCCGGCGGGTATGGGGCATAATGACCGCGAATTCATCATCCCGGTAACGGGCGATAATATCGATCTTCCTTAAGCTCTTTTTTAGAATCCGGGCAGTGTCTTTCAGCACCCAATCCCCACCTTTAGGCCCAAGATAATCATTATAGCTTTTCAATTCATCGATATCGACTATCATCAAAGAAAGCGGATGGCCGTACCGTTTGCACCTTTCTGTAGAGAAGTACCTCGACTGCGGCAATCCGATGTGTGGCTTTGCCCGCATCAGATGTCCCGATTGTGGGGAAGAGCGCCTGCTTATGTTTTCCTGCAAGACAC
>CAZLBV010000243.1:0-47919 GCA_964557845.1 uncultured Eubacteriales bacterium
GAGACCCGCAGTTGGCACATCTTACTTCTGTCCTTGACATAAATAAGGAATCGTCATCAAGGAATTCAACATTGGCAAAATCAACCGGTGCGGTAAAGCTGGGCCAGCCGGTCCCATGATCATATTTGGTTTCTGAGCTGAACAGGGAATTGCCGCAAGCCGCACAAACATAAAGACCGGGTTCATAAAAATCATTGTATTTGCCCGTAAAGGCTCTCTCGGTCCCGCTTTTTCTAAGAACTTTATACTGCTCAGGAGAAAGGATCTCTCTCCATTCTTTGTCCGATTTTTCTACTTTATACGTCATTTCCTTTCCTTTGTTTTCAGCAGTTCCATCCATCATACTACAACCTGATAAAACCGCAAATAATATAATAAGCAATGTAATTTTATATTTCATAGTCCTTGTTCCTATTTCCTACTATTTTTATAGATTCATTATACAATAACTTCAAAATTAATAAAAGCGTTACTTATGTGTAAACGGGTAGATAGGTGAATGGGTGGATGAGTTAGGTAATAACACTGAAAAGAAAGTATTGGAGGTTTTTTGTTATTCCTATTAAAATAAATGTAAAGGTGAGAAAATGAAATTTAAATCCGCAGTTTTTCTTTTTATGCTTGTCAGCTGCCTGATCCTATACAGCTGCGGTGGTAGGGAAGATAAAAATATTACTGCCACTACGGATGAAACTGCAGCAGAGATCCATCCTTGGAGCGATGTTCCCGTATTTCCCAATGCAGAATTCATCGGCCAAAGCGCAACCGAACTTCCTTCAGAATATCAAAGCTCATTTGTGCGCGAATACGAAACCGACAAAAGCCCTCAGGTCATTCATTCATTTTATAAGGCCAGAATGCCTTTCCTCGGCTGGAAGAGTCATGGAGGCGACTATGTGGAAGGAGAATATCAATCCACCTGGGGTAAAGACGATAATGATATCATGGTATGGATCACAGCAAAATCAGATGCGGTTAGAGGAAAAACTCTTATCGAACTGATTCGCGCCGAAAAATAACTCTGCTCGATTAATTTCAGTATTTTTAACTCCCTGGATGATTCAGGGGATATCTATTCCAATTTTTTTCATTAGAAGGAGTGCATTAAAACTCTCGCACCTTCCCTCTTTAATCTTGTAATCGAACAACAGCTTGTCTCCTTCGACATAACCGTCAAAATGGAAATTCTTCACTTTATCCGGATATTCTTTCTCGAGTTTGGTAAGCTCTAGATCATGGGTTGCAACCAATCCATTTGCCTTTAAGCGGACCAACTGTTTTAAAAGCGCCAAGGCTCCCATCTGACGGTCCAATGCATTAGTCCCTTTCAACATCTCATCCAGAAGAAAAAAGACCTTTTCCTTTCTCTTGATACCATCCAAGACCATCTTTAACCTCTGGAGTTCCGCATAAAATAAGGACAGGTTTTTATCGAGTGAATCGCTTACTTTCATACTGGTGTAAATCTTCACCGGGGTAACAACGAACTCACGGGCACAGACCGGCCCCCCGCAAAACGCCAGCACCAGATTGACACCGACTGTCTTTAGAAATGTACTCTTCCCCGCCATATTAGGGCCGGTTATAATCATAATATTACCTTCATCCTTCAGAAAGATATCATTGTCTACCCTTTCCTCAGGATGAATGAGGAAATGACCGAGTTCCTTGGCCTCGAGTAAAAAGGACCCTGCTTGGATCTTAGGAAAACTCCAATCAGGGTAATTAAAATGAAGACAGGCCAAACTCGTAAGTGCTTCGAACCTGCCGATAACACCCAACCATTTCTCAATTTGGCTACTTAGTTTATGCTTCCATTTTTCGATCCTGTAAACACAATGTAAATCCCATAAAAGGACAGAGTTAAAAACCGGATGCAGCAGTTCATTCCTTCTTAATTCAAATAAAGACATGATCAGCGATAATCTTCTTATATGCAAAGATGCGCTTTTTCTCTCATAGACCAGCTTCTTCTTCATGTCACATAATTCCCTTCCGGCAAATTCAGAAGATTCAATCTCAGCCAAAATCTTGGAATATGCTTTTAAAATCGTGGAAAGACGAGATGTCAGGGTGAATATCCGGCTGTGCTTCTTGGTGCAGTATCGATTGATCAGGATCTGTACAGATAGAGATATTAGAGGGATCCACCAGGGAAGACCGAAAAACATCAAGACCATAAGTGTAATCGTCACTACCGGCAAAATATGGATGGAAAATAACAGTACTTTCCTATGGCTTATTGAGTCCTGCATATCAAAAAGATGATTTATTTCGCCTGAATTACGGATGGAATCTTTCATCGATCTTCCTATTACCTGGATCGACTGCCTGAGATCGAGTTTATTTTCCAGCTCCTTCACAGCTTCCTGACGGATCTCAATCTGCCCGGCTTTTTCTATCTCCGGGATTGCCCTCAACAAATCAGCCAAACATCTTTTCCCTAAGATTGTCTCAGCCCGGTTAATAAAATGAAAAACGCTCTTTTCCCCAAAAAGATCAAGATCCGATGCGAAATTGTGATTTGTATCCGAAAAGGCCTCCCCTTGGTCTCGATTCGGGAATTGATGCCCGAGAACCTTTATCTCCTCCTCGTTTATTGAAATAAGGGTCTTTAAATAAGTTCTTCTGTTGATAAAATGTTCGTGTATAAGAGCAAAAGCCCCAAACACCAGCATCGTCACCAGCAGAAGCAGCAGATGTGCTTCCCTGTATTGCATGGTTATATGGTACAAGACGACTATTCCGGTTAATACGACCGCCAGTTTCAAGAAGATAAGAATGATCTCGAATTTTTTTATTTTATCGATTTTTTGGTTTTGGATAAGGATTCTTTCTTTATAGATCGATTCAGGGCTTTTCTTCATTTTTAAGGTCCCCACCAATTATAAAAAAATCTCTAATTTATTCAAACTTTTAGCCTAAACATTTTTGAGGACCGAAGGGAAGATCCTGATTAAGATTCTATTTCAATAACCCGGCCAACTCCCATCCCCACAAAATTTTCACCATAGGCTTTCTTAAATATTTCTATGGCATTATCACCGGTGCAATGGGTAGCCCCGCATTTTTTCACTCCGGCCTGATTGAATTGCTCGATTATTTCTTTTACTTGATCTGGGCTATGCTGCATCAAATGAAATCCTCCCAATACAAAATACACATCCTTGCCGTGGTGATTTCTTACCTCATTTACCATGGAGGCGATCCCCGGATGGGCACATCCGGAAATGATCACCAAACCCTGAGTTGTATCTAAAACTATCGCCTGTTCTTTGATAGTAGCTCCCATCTCTCCGCTTAAGTAAACATCTTTGCAGATCTCGAGAGGCTTATCCACCCTGACCGCCTTTCCCCCTGAATTATTCACCCGAGAGACAAAAAGATCAGGAAAAGACGCAGGAATATAAACCGGGACATCTTGTTTTTCTTTCAGGATCGAGAATAAACCGCCCGTGTGGTCGCCATGTATGTGAGAAATCGCGACCATGTCAATTTTACTTACATCTATATTCAATTTCCTGATGTTATGCCACAAAATCTCAGGTTGGGTTCCGGTATCGAATAAGATCGTTTTTTCAGTCCCTTCGATCAAACAGGAAAAACCCCAGTCAGCCTGCATCCCCTCTGTAAAAATATAGTTATCATAAAGTATGGTGACCTTGATACTTCCGTCCGGCAAAAGCATTGAAGAAAGGCTCCCCCCAGAGAAGCATATGGTTATCATCCCTACAGAAAATATTATAAACACCGTGATAAATTTAAAAAAAGATTTCATTTTTTCCTCCCTATTAATAGCCTTTACTTGTCTAAAGCTTCGATGCATCATATAAGTAAAATTATAGACACATTTCATGAATAATCCAGATTTAACTCTATTTGCTTTTATTATAATTCCTTTATTGAATAGATTCATCATAATGGCTCTAAAAAAAATTAATAGGCTGAATCGAATCTATGTTTATTATCGTTGATTATATTGTTAAGGTCTTGACCATATAATTTTAACTGTGGTAAAAATAATAGACCTGATAAATGAACATGCGATTTTTTTAATTTATATCAAATAACTAAAACTTAAAACATAAAATTTCGGTAATTGGAGGTCACTATAAATGATCAAAATCGAAAACCTTACTAAATACTACGGTGATCTATGTGCTGTCGATCACATCAATTTTGAGATCAAGAAAGGAGAAGTCTTAGGTATGCTTGGCCCTAACGGGGCCGGCAAAACCACATGCATGCGCATCTTAACCTGCTATCTTAGCCCGACCGATGGAAATATCCGTGTCGATGATCTCAATGTTTTAGAACATGAACTAGAGATCAAGAAGAAACTTGGATATCTTCCCGAGAATGCTCCCCTCTATCCTGACATGCTTGTCTATGATTATTTGCACTATGTCGCCAATACCCGGAATCTAGAAGGAGATAATAAAATAAAACGCATCTGCCATCTTGCAGATATCTGCGGCATCAGAGAAGTCATGCATCAACCCATCGGAACGCTTTCCAAAGGATATAAACAAAGAGTTGGACTTGCCCAGGCGATGATGGGAGACCCTGAGATCCTGGTTCTGGATGAACCCACATCCGGACTCGACCCAAATCAGATTATAGAGATAAGAGAGATCATTAAATCGATCGGAAGAGAAAAAACAGTCATTCTCTGCACACACATTTTAAGCGAAGCCGAAGCCACCTGTGACCGGGTCGTAATCATTCACAAGGGCAAGATCGTAGCGGATGGAGATATCAACACTCTCAAGCAGTCTCTGGGATCAAGTTCTAATGTTCATCTTACTTTTAAAAATGCCGATTTTAATGATGTCCAGAAAAAACTCTCAGAGATCGAGGGAATATCCACGATAAGCCAAAGCGGCCCGGAAAATGGGATCCTGCATATCAACCTATCCCTTGACACTAAAGATGATATTCGGGAAACCCTCTACCAAACCATAAAAAGTCAAAACTGGATCCTGCTTGAGTTCTATCAGCGAACTCAGTCGCTGGAAAATGTATTCAGAGAATTGACAAAGGAAAGCTAAAATGAATCAGGTAAGCAACATATTTACTAAGGAATTTAAAAGTTATTTTGTATCACCCATCGCTTACATCGTAATTTCCATCTTCCTACTGGTAACAGGCTGGTTCTTCTTTTCCACATTTTTCCTCTATAATCAAGCCAGCCTCAGGTATTTCTTCTCGCTTCTACCCATCATCTTTTCCTTTATTGTCCCTGCGGTCACCATGCGGCTTTTTTCAGAAGAAATCAACATAGGTTCTTATGAGATACTGATGACCTATCCTGTCACCTTCACCCAAGTAATCTTGGGAAAATTTTTAGCAGCTTGTGCGTTTATAGCAGTTATGCTGCTTCCCACCCTCTCTTATGGAATATCTGTATCTTTCCTGGGAAAAATGGATTGGGGACCGGTCCTAGGCGGATATATAGGTGCTTTATTTCTCGGAGCCCTTTTTTCCGCTGTTGGACTTTTTGCCTCCTCATTGACCAGAAATCAGATAATCGCTTTCATAATCGGAACGATCATTTGTTTCACCCTGACACTGGTAGATAAAATGCTGTTTTTTCTCCCCGAATCCATTCTGGGGTTCATGGAATTCCTGGGTGCTGATTTCCATTTTAGCAATATCAGCCGCGGCATCATCGATTCCAGGGATCTTATTTATTTTATCAGCCTGACGTTTATTGCCCTGTATGGAACTCATCTGGTTATGCAGGAGAAAAAGTAAGAGGTATGAAATGAAAGAAATACAAATGACTAAATACTATAAATTTTTTGCCTATGTGGTTGTGGTGATCTTAGTAAATCTGGTGAGTTTGAATCTCTTTTTCAGGATCGATCTCACCAAAGACCGTATATATTCCATCTCCGAAGTCAGTCAGCAAGTGGTCGCAACTTTATCCGAACCCTTGACCATCCACTGCTTTTTCACTCAAAATCTACCCGCACCCCATAATAATACCGAAAGATACCTGCGTGATCTGCTTATGGAATACGCCATCCATGGGAATAAATACTTCAATTACATATTTCATGATGTTGATGCAAAGGATGGAGAAATGGGAGGAGAATCCAACCAGAACCAAGAAATGGCGCAAAATTACGGAATTTACCCTCTTCAGGTGCAGAACATTGAGCAAGACGAAGTCAAATTCCAAAGAGCATACATGGGTATGGTCATCATTCACGGTGATATGATCGAAAGGATTCCAGCGATCACGGATACGGAAGGATTGGAATACAAGATCACAACCACAATTCAGAAAATGAACAACAAAATAAGTGCTCTTCTGAGGCTCCCGGAAAAAATTCAGGTAAAACTCATCCTCTCCTCCTCGCTGGAACAAGTAGCTCCATTCATGCGGATCGAAGGGTTGGAAGAGATCCCGGAAAAAATGGAGGCAGCAGTCTCAGAATTAAATGAGAAAACCTACGGAAAACTCGAATTTGTTCATCTCGATCCCACACAGAACCCTTCCTTGGAAGAAGAGTTAAGCCAATACCGCCTGATGAAATTAGAGTGGCCGGAACTTAAAGATGCTTTTGGAAATGACATCCCTGCTGGAAAAGGAACCGCCGGACTTATTCTGGAATACGGAGATAAGGTCGCCGAAACTCAGCTTATCAGCGCTATGGAGATCCCTCTGCTGGGCCCTCAATATCAGCTGGCGGAAATCGACGATCTGAAAGAATTTATAAATGAATCGTTAGAATATCTGATCGAGATCAATGAGAATATCGGATACCTTGAGAGTCAGGGAACCTTGCCTTTGTTTAATCCTGATGGGCCAATGGCCCAGCAGCAGATGCAGCAACCGGCACTTTCCAATTTTTACAGTCTCCTAAGTCAAAATTACTCGGTCCAACAGATCAACTTGGAGGAAGAAGAAATTCTGGAAAGCATTAATTGCCTGATAATCGCATCTCCCAAAGAAGAGTTTTCCGATTATGACCTTTTCCAGATCGACCAATTCTTAATGAAGGGAAAAACCCTTGCCATCTTAATCGACAGATTCAATGAAATCATGCCTGAACAGCAGCAGATGCAGTACTTCAACCAAAACCAGGGCCCCTTTTATATTCCCATAAATACAGGGTTGGAAAAACTGCTGGAACACTATGGGATCAGTGTCAATGATTCCTATCTTTTAGATGAAAACTGCTACAAGCAGAGAATGGATGAACGCTATGGAGGCGGGGAACAACCAATATATTTTGCTCCTATAATACTTCCTCCTTACATCAATGATGACCTTGAATTTATGCAAAACATAAATGGTCTGATCATGCTGAAAATATCTCCCCTCCAGGCCGATGAAGAAAAGATCAAAGAAAATAACCTTACCTTAAAACAGTTATTCACATCCTCGGATAAAGGCTGGGAAATGAAAGGTAGAATCAATTTAAATCCCATGTTTATGCAGCCTCCTGCCCAAGAAGATCAATTTCAGCAGTTTCCCCTCTCTTATGTTCTTGAGGGCGAGTTCCCCAGCTATTTCAAAGGAAAACCAATCCCAGAGAAACCAGCTGAAGAAGAGGAAGAAGTTGATGAAGACCAGCAGGAAAGTCAAGAAAAAGCCCAAAAGGAAGAGATCCCCTCAGAGGAAACCAAAAAAATAACCAAATCCATAGATATAATTGAGAAGGGTCGCCCTGGAAAGGTCTTCCTGATCGGGTCTTCTGAATTCCTAAAAGACAACCTGATCGATGAGGAAGGAAGGTCTCCGGATGCTGTGTTTATCCTAAATGTTCTGGATTATCTCAATGGACGAGAAAACATTGCCGTCATGAGAAGCAAACAGCAGCGAATCAACATTCTGAAAGATACCAGCGGAGGGACAAAAACATTTTTAAAGACATTTAATATCATGGGCCTTCCCATCCTGGTCATATTGGCCGGTATATTGATCTGGCTTCGCAGGAAACAAAGAAAACATCAGATCCAGCAACAATTCAATAAATGAGGAGAATTACTGATGGAAAAGAAAAAAATAAGAAGAGAATACATTATCCTGGCAGTTATAATCATTGTTCTTTCGCTTATACTGATCTTTAGAAATACCAATAGGATCCAATATGAACTGCCGGAACTCAAACCGATCGATAAAGCAGAAATCAGTAAAATTGAGATCATAAAGCCCTCGGAAACACTGACTCTCCAGCAGAAAAACGGAACCTGGACCATAGGACCGGAGGAATATCCGGCTGATGAATACCGGGCAAACGCCATCATTGACGCAGTTAAGGATCTTACCCTGACAGCACTGGTTTCTGAAACGGAAAATTATTCTCTCTATGGATTGGACAACGATAACCGGATCTTAGTAAAAGCATATTCAGATGGCGAACTGATCAGAGAATTCGAAATGGGTAAAGACGCCTCGACTTACCGCCACACTTATGTCAAGATCAAAGATGATAAACGCGTCTATCATGCCCGCAATTCATTCAAGAGCGATTTCGACCAGGAACTCAGTGATCTCAGGGATAAAAGCGTATTAACATTTGACAAGACAGAGATCACCGCAGTTGAGCTGTCATGGAAAGACGAATCCATAAAATTTAAAAAAGAAGTCCGCCCGGTGGAAAAAGAGGATAAACCTGAAGATGCGGAAGAAGAAAAACCAAATGAAACACAAGAAAAAGAACCGAAAATGCCGGAAACCGAGGAATTTTGGGTGACAGAAGATGGAAAAGAAGCCATTAAAACAGAAGTTGATAATATCATCGATCAATGTTCAGACTTGAAGTGCCAAGAGTTCATCTACGGTAAGACCAAGGAAGAATTCAAGGATCCCATTTTAACCATTACTTTTACTGGAACTGCTAAGGACTATATCCTGACAATTTTTGATAAAAGCGAAGAACATAATGATCACCACCCAGCCATTTCATCAGAAAATAAGTATATTTTTCTTCTTGCAAAAGACAAAATTACAAACCTCAACCAGAAACCTGAGAAGCTTTTGAGAGAAGAGGAAAAGAAAGACTAAATTAAATCAAAACTGAATTCTGGTTAAAGGGAGGGAACATGACTGAACAAAAAACCGAAAAATTTGAATTTCAATCGGAAATAAAGCAGCTTTTAGATATTCTGGTTTATTCTCTGTATAAAAACAAAGAAGTCTTTGTCAGAGAGTTGATCTCTAACGCAGTAGACGCATTAAACAAGGTGCAGTTCGAAATAATGACAAATCCTGATATCGAAGATAAAGAGTCAGAACTAAAGATCAACATCAGCTTCAATCAGACACAAAATAAATTCATCATCGAAGACACCGGAATTGGTATGACCCACAAGGAATTGATCGAGAACATCGGCACCATCGCTCATTCCGGGACAATGGATTTTCTGAAAAGACTATCCGAGGCAAAAGAAAAAGAACAGATCGATCTTATAGGAAAATTCGGAGTGGGATTCTATTCCAGCTTTATGGTCTCCAAAGAGATACATATTTACACCAAATCTTATAAAAAGGGAAGCAAAGGTTATCTATGGAAATCCAAGGGCGGGACCACTTTTACCATAGAAGAAGCTCCTAAGAAGTCCCGAGGTACCAGAATAGAGCTCTTATTGAAAAAGGGTGAACAGGAGTTCCTCCAAAAAAATGTCATAAAAAATATTATCTCAAAATATTCCCAATTTGTACCCTTCCCAATTTATCTAGAAGGCGAAAAGATCGAAGTCATGGAGGCCATCTGGTCCCAACCCAAAACCAGCCTCAAGGAAAAAGACTACATTGAATTCTACAAATTCTTTGAGAATACCCAAGAAGAACCTGAGGCCTTCCTGCATCTTTCCTCTGATGCTCCGGTGCAGTTTCATTCCATCCTTTTCATACCCAAAACCTCTCTGGAGCTTTTAGGCCTTTTTAAAACCGAGCCGGGAGTCGACCTATACTCAAAAAAAGTACTCATTCAGAAGGGCTGTAAAGATATCATGCCGGATTATCTCAGGTTTGTGAAAGGCGTCATTGATTCTGAAGACGTTCCACTCAACATTTCCCGGGAAACCATTCAAAATAACATCAAGATCGATAAGATCAGAAAGCATATCTTAAAGAAACTATTCAGCTATCTTAATACTCTCAAAGATAAAGAAAGAGAAAAATATCTGAATATATGGAAAAATTTTAACCGGAATCTAAAAGAAGGAATCGCTACGGATTTTAACAGCAGGGAAACCTTATCCCATCTTCTCCTATTCCATTCTTCTCAAACCGGGAAAGATCAGTACACTGACCTTAAAGATTATATAAAAAGAATGAAAGAGAACCAAAAAGAAATATATTATGTGACAGGAATGGACCTTGAATCGATCGATAAAAACCCTGCCCTGGAGGCTTTTAAATCCAAAGAAATCGAAGTTCTTTATTTGGATGAACCTCTGGATGAACTGGTGCTTGATCATCTTCAAGAATACGATGGGAAGAGATTTAACATGGTAGAGAGCGCTGAAATAAAATTGGATAAAGCAGCAGAAATAAAAGATGAAGACTATCTGAAAGACGCTGCCGCTTATGTCACCTATCTTAAGAAGCTCTATGGCGACAGGATCAAAGACGTCAAGGTCTCCCAAAGGCTGGTCGACAGTCCCTGTATTCTAGTTCATTCGGCAGACAGCCCCTCACTTCAAATGGAAAAAGTCATGAAGATCATGAATAAAGACTTCGCCTTTACCAAGAGAATTATGGAGATCAACCTCAATAACGATCTGATAAAAGGGCTGGTAAGGATACATAAAGAAACGCCGCTCTCAGATGAATTAAAAATTCTCTCACTTCAACTCTTGGACAATTTGCTCTTGCGGGAGGGTATCATCGATAACATCGATGATATTGTCCCCCGGATCCAAAACATCATGCTGCAGGCTGTTAGAAAAGAAGAATAAAAATTTTCTTAACTGGAACTGTCTACGGTCATCTTTGGCCTTCTGACCCAGGAACCATCAAAATGTATTAGATCATTGGCAAACGACGAAATATCCGTAATAACGTATATAGATGCATCCGGATCAGACGGATCATAATTGATACCATCAGAAATACCGTCTCTTCCATAGGAGATAACCACAAAATCACCGGTGCTGGTGAATTCACATCCTCTAATAGAGAATCCAGCAGCCTGACCACAGTAAACCTGAAAAGTATTTCCCCATTGATCTTCAATGGGACATACTTTTTGATAATCCGGAGCCAGTAAGGCTTGTAAAGCCGCGTCCATCTCACCAGCATGAGAGGGAAGGGTCCCCACATCTATGGTATAATCCAGAAGGGCCGTAGAAATGGCTCCGATATCTTTCATCGTTCCTTTCTGCTTTGCCTTTTGCATGGCAGCCATTCCTTGAGGAATAAGCAAGGCTGCCAAAATTCCTACTATGGCCACCACGACCAATAGTTCAATCAGTGTAAATCCTTTTTTGTGTTTCAACATTCAAATTACCCCTTTATCATAAGTTATCCTTTTCCTAATAAAAATATTCATTCCGAATATATAATTAGCAAAATCCGTGCCACTGCTGACGCTCAGTAATCAACTGATAATAAATCAATTAGATTAAATATATGTTATAAATAATATTTATTTTAACAAAAAATGTCAATAAAATCCCCAAATTTGTCTAACTTAATTGATTTACGGCCTTAAAATACATCATATTTTCAGTCATGTTTTAATATTACTTTAAACAAGCCCAAAACCTGGGACATCGTTTCCATCTATAGTTGGGGCAGGCAGGAGATGCCTGTCTTTCCTTTAGAAGCTACCTACTTGCCATAAAAAACATAAAAAGGTTTCACACTTTTTGACACTTCCTTATTAATGATGTACATTATTTTAAATAGTTTACTTTGACTCATGGTTCAATCGAAATCTAAGATATCAATCATTATTCACAAACTCTAATATTTAAGAGGAGGTAATAATGTTTTCTTTTTTTACGGTTAAAATCAAAAAAGAATATAGAATATTGATTTTAGGGATACTTTCAACTCTTTTTCTCTCATGCAGTAATCCGGCACCAACGCTGCCCACTGAGATGGAGCTTAACCAAGGATGGCATCTTCGATCTTCGGAAAATCTCACATTAAATGGCAAGGAGATTTCTCTTCAAAATATCGACTTAACAGAATGGTATCCGGCTACAGTTCCCAGCACAGTAATGGGAGTTCTGGTTGAAAACAAAGTATACAAAGATCCTTTCTACAATAAGAATTTGGATATCATTCCCACTGACCAATTCAACACTTCCTGGTGGTATCGCTTGGAGTTTGATATCACAGAAGACTTCCTGAGGGAAACAGCCCTGCTTGAATTTAACGGAATAAATTACCGGGCTAATGTGTGGCTTAACGGTAGTAAAATAGGATCTGTGGACAGCCTGGCTGGTTCTTTTCGTATGTTCACGTTAGATATAACAAAAAATGTCCTCACCGGAAAAAATGTTCTAGCGGTCGAAGTTTTTCCTCCTAAACCCGGAGAGTTCACTATAGGATTTGTCGACTGGAATCCTGGCGCTCCCGATAACAATATGGGGATCTGGCGGCCTGTAATACTCCATTTAGCCGGCAAGGTGACCATTGAGCATCCTTTTGTATGGAGCAAGATCGATACAGTATCTTTATCCAAGGCAGAACTGTCTTTATCCAGCACATTAACCAATCACTCTGGACAATCATTATCAGGGATTCTTTCTGCAGAATTTGACGGCAAGACTATCAGCCGGAATATTGTCTTGGAACCCGAGTCACAAAAAACAGTAAAATTCACTCCGGAAGATTATCAGGAATTAATCATTCAGAATCCAAGACTGTGGTGGCCGAATAACCTGGGATCCCCTGAGCTTTATGACTTAGACTTAAAGTTTCTGATTGAGGGGAGGGTCTCCTCTCAAAAATCTGTACGTTTCGGTGTAAGAGAAGTAAATGATTTTATCAACCAGGAAGGCCACAGGGGGTTTATGGTCAACGGTAAAAAAGCCTTGATTCGTGGAGGTGGATGGGTCGATGACCTTTTTCTTAATGATGATGACCGGAATCTGGAAGCTAAGATCAAATATGCTGTGCATATGAACCTCAATACCCTCCGCTTGGAAGGCTTCTGGGGAACCTCTCAAAAACTTTATGACCTCTGCGACGAGTATGGAATCCTGCTCATAGCTGGCTGGAGCTGTCATTGGGAATGGGACGGATATGCCGGCAAGGAATGTGACGAATTCGGTTGTATTAAAACTCAGAAAGATATGGATCTCATCGCCCGCTCACTCCAGGATCAGATCCTCTGGCTGCGTAATCATCCCAGTATTTTGGTTTGGGCTTTAGGAAGCGACAAGCTTCCCAGGCCGGAACTGGAAAAAAAGTACCACGATATCCTAAGTGCTTTTGATCAGACCCGCCCCTACCTGGCAGCCACCAAAGGATTGACCAGTGAAATAAGCGGTGAAACCCGGGTTAAAATGGAAGGCCCTTATGATTATGTTCCCCCTCTCTACTGGTTTGAGGATGGGCAGTACGGGGGCGCGTATGGCTTTAACACCGAAACCGGACCAGGTCCTCAGCCACCTCCTCTAGAAAGCCTGAAAAAAATGATCCCGCCTGAACATCTGTGGCCGATCGACGATCACTGGAACTATCACTGCTGCCGGGGGACATTTGATAATCTCGACTTGTTTACTGAAGCCCTCGACCAACGCTACGGCAAATCCCAAAATGTAGAGGAATATCTGCGTAAAGCCCAGGCCGCCAGTTATGAAACTATACGTGCAATGTTTGAAGCCTTTGCTGCCAATAAATTCATCTCTACAGGAGTGATCCAGTGGATGTATAACTCTGCCTGGCCGGCCTTGAACTGGCAGCTTTTTGATTACTATCTGAGGCCCAATGGCGCCTTTTATGCAACCAAAAAAGCCTGCCGTCCGGTTCATATTCTTTATAATTACAAAGATAAAGGGATCTATCTAAACAATGATCTTTTCCTAGAACTCGATAATTACACCGCAGAAATGCTGATCTATAATGACCAATCCCAATTGGTTAAAGAAGAAAAAAAGACTGTATACCTGGAATCAAACTCATCGGTAAGGATCAAAGGCCTGGAAATCACAGAAAGGCCGGGCTTGATCTTCCTGTTTTTAAAACTTCTTGACGAAACCGGACATTTAGTCAGTGACAATGTTTACTGGCTTCCAAAGAAGGACGATGTTCTGGACTATCCCGCTTCCACCTGGTATGTTACTCCTATCAAGGAATATGCTAACCTCACAAAACTTAATTATCTGCCGGAAGCCGAAATAAAAGTAACGGAAAATATTGAATTAATAGAAGCCCAATCTAACTTATCCGCTGTAGTAAAGAATATCTCGGATAAGATCGCATTCCTGGTTGAACTCAGTGTTGTTGGTGACCGCAGCCAAAGCAGCATTCTTCCCATATTTTGGGACGATAATTATCTCATTCTGAGGCCAGGAGAGACCAGAACCGTAACCGCTTTTTTCTACAACCGGGACCTCAAGGGAGAAAATCCGGTATTAAAAGTCAGCGGGTGGAATATCATCCGGAAAGAGTAAAAGCCATTTTATTAACATATTTACCCAATCCTAAGAAAAAAGCCTTATTCATCCAACCGTTCTCCCTTTGACTCATTGACTTGTTCACTCATCCACTTCTTTCAACCTTTGAGAGTTCAGTTGCACATAAAATTTCAAAAAAATCTGCCGGTTGAGTCTAGGAGACAAGTCTGACTTCACTAAAGGCAGGATTGACATCGGCGCAGGGATTAATATAGAATCCGCCGTTAAAATGAATGAAACAGAAATAGATCCTGCCCTTGTAGATTTTCCTACCCAAGGGGTTAAAACCCTGCTAGGTAACCCTAAAAAAGCGATCATAAAACTGTCCGTACCCATGATAGTGGCCATGTCGGTCCAGACCCTCTATAATTTTGTGGACGCCATATGGGTCTCAGGTTTGGGTGCGGATGCTCTTTCTGCAGTAGGCTTTTTCTTTCCCTTTCATTTTATAATCATGGCTCTTTCCGCAGGCTTTGGTGTAGGCGGTGCCTCCGCTGTTTCACGGAGGATCGGCGCCCGGGATAAGAAAGGCGCCGATGAAGTCGGAAACCATACCCTGGTCATAATGATCATCATCTCCACAGTAATTACGGTTCCTTTATTAATCTTGATTCCAAAGATCTTCACAGCTATGGGCGCCGCACAGGTGACTTCAACCGCAACTGTCTATGCCCGCATTCTTTTCGGTGGAACCTTTATCTTTTTCTTTGCCCAAGTGGCCAGCGCCCTATTACGGGCCGAAGGAGATGTTAAACGGGCCATGCATGCCATGATGGTCGGTGCTGTCTTGAACATCATCCTCGATCCAATTTTTATTTATGTACTCGATTTGGGAGTAGCAGGGGCAGCCTGGGCCACGCTTTTATCTGTGACTACGGCATCTGTGTTTATTTTCTACTGGCTGTGTATTCGACGGGATACTTATATTTCCATTTCGTTTCATAAATTTCATTTTAAAAAGTCCATCATCCACGATATCTATCGAGTCGGCCTCCCAGCATCCATTCAGCATGTGGCTATGAGCCTTTCAGTATTCATACTAAATATTATCGCCGTCAGGGCTGGAGGGACCGACGGTGTCGCCATTTACACAACCGGATGGCGTGTAGTTATGTTTGCAGTACTCCCCTTATTAGGTATGGCAACTGCAGTTGTTTCCGTAATCGGAGCGGCCTATGGGGCCAAGGATTATGACAAGCTGAATAAGGCCTTTTCTTATGCAGTTAAACTCGGAATGATCATTGAACTATGTGTTGCCGCGGTGATTTTCATCCTAGCTCCGGTGATCGCCCGTTTATTCACTTTTTCAGAAGAAAGCCTACATTTAAGGCATAATATCATTATCTTCCTTAGAACTATGTGTATTTACTTTCCGACAACACCATTTGGAATGTTTTCCTCATCCATGTTTCAAGGTACGGCCAAAGGCACATATGCCCTTATCACAACCACTGTCCGCACAGTCTTGTTAACAGCTCCTATTGCTTATATCTTTGCACTTCTTCTGAACTGGGGACTTCCAGGCATATGGTGGGGAATTGCCATCTCAAATATATTAGGAGCAGGTTTCGCCTATAGCTGGGCTCGATACTATATCAAACACCTTAATACAGACCGAATCCAGACAGTCTGACAAAGAAAAATTAGAGCAAAAATTAGGTAAAGAGTAAGGCAGACCCTTTTTTCCCAGAAAAAAAGCGATCATTCATTCAATATTATTCAAAAAAAGATTCAATGCATATTTCAAAATCGCACAGATTGTTTTATCATTATAGCAAATGATTTAAATAATCCTGGGATTGGAGGACGAAAAATGAAACGAGTTGTGCGGATTTTTATTCCCATAATTTTTTTAGTAATGATTGCCGGCTCCTGCCAGCAGAATTCTAGTCCATCATCATATCTTCGGGAAGAGGGCAAAGTACCATCTCAGGACGGAGCAACTATTCATTATAAAGTTTATGGAGCGGGAGAGTATCCCTTATTCTTTGTACATGGATGGTGCACTCACATGGGATATTGGGACAATCAGATCCCGGCTTTCGCGATGAACTACAAAGTCATAACCATTGATCTGGCTGGACACGGAAAATCAGGAAAAGAAAGACAGGACTGGACCATGGAAGCCTATGGTAAAGATATTGCAGCGGTAGCGGATAAATTAAATTTGAAAAATATGATCCTTATCGGTCATTCTTTAGGCGGGCCTGCCATCCTGGAAGCTGCCCGGATGATGCCGGACCGCGTCATAGGATTAGTAGGCGCCGATACATTTTCTGATCTATATATGAAATCATACCCAGAGGAAAGAATTAAACTTACTTTGGAGTCTTTAAATGATAATTTCAAAGCAGGCATGCGGGAACTCATCCTTAGATCTTATTTTAACACTGATACAGAACGAAAGATCCGAGCCAAAATTATGAAAGACATGACTTCAGCTGATCCGGATATGGCGCTGAAATCGCTCGAAAACATGTTGAGATATGACGCAACTGAATCATTCCAAGCCATCAATAGTCCTGTTCGTAGTGTTAATTCCAAGATGACAGTAGAATCCTATCAGATAGTTAAAGAAAATACCAAATCAGTCTGGATAGAATATCTGGATGATGTAGGCCATTTTATCATGCTGGAAGCACCCCTTGAATTCAATCGACTTTTAGCACAGTTTATATCTGAATTTGTAACTGAATCCTACAAAAAACCCTAATTCTTAACTATTCATAAAAAATGCTGATTGGTAAATTAAATTATTAAGCTGAACTTTTCATAAACATACTGTTCCGGTTATAAGCACTGCAGCGAACAGGCAAAAAAATACCATATCTTTATTGGTCAAAACTGGCTTTCTCAGTCCTTTGAGCTCTCCGTCGAATCCTCGAGACAGCATGGCCGCGTATATCTTTCCACTTCTTTCCAGAGTCTTAAATATAAGCATGGGCGCCAGATGAGCGGTCAATTTTACAGTTTTTCCTTTAGAAAGACGATGCGGGCTGCGGGATTGTTTAGCGGTTTGGATCCTCTTTACCTCCTGAATAAACAGAAAGCCATAATTGTAACCAAACAGCATGATCCCAGAGAATAAAGGCGGAAGTTTTAAGGCCTGCAGCCCCTTAATCAAATTGTGAAAATCTGTGGTGAGCGACAAATAGGCCACACAGAGAAAAGACAACCCGGATTTTATAGTCAGGTCAAAAAATATCTCAAGATCTCTATTAAAAGCATTCTCAGGGGAGATTATCAGAGCCACTGCAATGAATATCAGCAAGGGGACCAGCAGCAAGATTCTGCGGAAAACCACTCTCAAAGGAAGAGAAGCAAAAAAATGAACACCCACCAAAAGAAAAAAATAAAAAATAAATCTTACTGAATCTCCATAGGGAGTCAAAATAATAACTAACATCAGGGAAAAAAAAGTAATAAGTTTAATTCTCGGATCTAATCCTAAAAAAAAATCTCTCCTTACACTCAACTCTTATCCTATTCTTTTTCCCTTGATCTTTTAGATTCTGGCTCGAGCAATATATAGATCCTGCCCATTTTGAATTTTCACATCGTGAAATCCGGCTGAAAAGATCATCTCTTCTATCTCCTTATCTTCGGGCAGAAAATCCCGGCAGACAGGCCCTTTGATCCGGGAATGATAGAGATTCAGATCTTCCCGGCTCATGGTATGTGCAATGTACAACCAGCCGCCCGGCTTAAGCAGGCGGTAAAATTCTCGAACGGCTGCAGGCTTATCAGACATATGGGGGAAAAGAGCAAAACAGATGATCACATCAAAAATTGCCCGCCGGAAGGGAAGTTTTTCCGCATTTGATTGGATGATAAAAGGATTTTTCCGGTTGTGTCTTTTTTGCGCTATTTTCAGCATCTCAAAGGAAAAATCCAGGGCAGCGATCCTCCCTTGAGGACCTATCAATTGTCTGATCATAGGAATCAGCCGCCCGGTCCCGGTCCCGGGATCGAGAACCCATGCCTTTTTCTTTATTTTAAGATGGGAAAAAAGATTTTTCACTTTCTGTATTTCGCTGTCGATCCGGTGCTCTTTTTCCCATTGAGCAGCAAGATTATCGAAAAAAGCTTTTTTATTCATATATAAAAATTTTCTCCAGTCGAGAATTTAATTTTTTGATCAGCGGCGGAATTAAAATAATTATTAAGATAATACCGGGAATTCCCTTAACGAGTGAAGCTACACCCATTATATTTTTCGGTAGATCTAACCAATGTGAAACCACAAGCACAGCACCTAAAAGTACCAGACGGTCCACAAGTATCGTAGCTATCAACACCGGCCAAACTGAGATCTTGTAACGTTGATAAAGTACTGCCGGCAATCCTGCCAGAAAAATGCCTTCCAGCATCATGATAAAGGCTATGGGAGGATAAAATGGCGGCATTCCTGTGAGCAGGGCAGATGTCAGCGGGGACAGCATACCTACAGCCAGGGCTGCTGGTAAGGCCACAAAAAAACCTGAGATTATGATCGGGAAAAACATCGGGAGAAACGCGCTGCCCAGTCCGACAGCATGAAAAAGAACCGGTAATGCTATAGCCAGGGCAAAAAACAATCCTCCCAGCAAGAGGTCTTTTCCAGCAGCTCTCACTTGTTAACTCTGATACCAAGATTAATCGCAGCCCCAGGCATAGGGTAAGCCCCGGCTTCAAAACCGGGAAGATCTACATAAATCTGATAGTCAGTATCCAATAGATTATTTAAATCACAAAACAACTCTATACCGGAAGTGATTTCATAAGCCAACCTCGAACTCAGCAGAAAATAATTGGGCATCCGCAAACGGGAAAAATCGTCTGCAAAATAATCAGCTACATACTGGCTGTTCAAAGAAGCTGAAAATTGCTTTCTTTGATACCGTATAGACAGATCGAATTTATGGCCAGGACGGCCTCGAGTTTTTTCACCGGTATCCAAATAGGAATAAAAGACATGTCCGATTAAATTAGCATGGATGCGAGCGAAAAGTCCTACCTCTCCTCCATAGAACCGGAACGAACCTGTATTTTGAAACTTAAAGGGTGGAATCCCATCAGGATTCGGGGCTAATTCAACTAGATTGGATCCCTGCATGCGGAAGACAGTTCCATTCAAACTCAAATTTTCATTTATGTCCTGCTCAAATCCGATCTCATAATTCCATACCCTTTCAGGCTGCAGGTCTGGATTAGAGGGCGGGTACATGTAGAGATCATTAAGTTGTGGGGAACGGAATCCTTTATTAACGGCCCCTCGCAAGATCGTCTTCGGCCCGGCCTGAAACACGATCCCTCCATGAGGAGAAGTCTCAAAACCATAGATAGAATCCCTATGAATCCGGAATCCAGCCGATAAGATCCACTTCTGTTTAAACACCAGTTGATCCTGAAAAAAGATCGCCGCTTCACTCTTATCCCATTCTCCTTTGGGCTGACTATATAAGCGTCCATATAATTTTCTAAAATCTGCTCCTAAAGTCAGTTCATTATTCCTGAATCCTCTGGTGGTGAAGCGGAGGATCCCTCCATTAATATCATCTTTGGAATCCCATCCGTCTGAGAAATTGTGGCGTCCAAAATTCCGGTAGAACTTTAACTGATAATCAAAGGTCTCGCCTCTCCCTTGAATAGTTAAGTCCAGGGCGCCTCTTTTATATTTATTCCAGAAATTATACAGAGGGTACTCCAGGGTTCCGGCCTCATGTTTCGTACCGTTAAAATACTTCCCCTGAAAACTGAGATTAAACAAATCATGAGCCTCGTATTTTACCTTACCGGTAAAGGTATTGCCGGAATATTGAGAATTTTCCCTGTGTCCATCACTGCTTCTTCTATCTAACGTGAATAAATAACGGAATTTATTCTGCTTCCCTCCATGGGACAAATTGACCTGGGCTGTATCAAAACTCCCATAGGAAACATCTAAGTCAGTTTCATACTTTTTCTCCGGGAGTCTTGTCAAAATATTGATAACACCGCCCAAGGCCTCTGAACCATAGAGCACAGAAGCAGGACCTCTGACGACCTCGATTCTTTCCACATTATCCAAGGGAAAGGAATGGCTGATGATGCAGCCGAAAAGACTCATCTTTTCCGGCCGTCCATCCACCAAGACCGCGATTTTTCTTCCCCTCTCTCCCAATCCTCGAATAGTGACATCCGCACGTCCGAAGTCGCCCGTCCGGTTAACAAATAATCCTGGGAAGTAGTTAAGCAGATTCAGAGCGTTACTGGCTGATAATGCCTTAAAATCAGATCGGTCGACAACACTGACAGATGCAGATAGATCTTTAACCGCTTTTCTGGTCATGGTAGCTGTGACCACGATCTCTTTATGGGGATGAAGGGGGTCTTTTTGTTTTTTCTCTTTTTCCTTCTCCTCCTCTTTTAATTGCTGGGCTTCTGCAAAAACAAAAAGTGCCGCTAAGATCACCAAGCAGATTAAAAATTTCTTAAGTATACTCATTTTTCACCCTCTCATTAATGAGGTTATTTACCGGATGGATTAGACAAAAATTATCCTGATCATTGGTGTTACGAATTCTTATATAGTAGCACCAATCACTAATAAGTCAATGATTTATTTGCCTCCTTATTTTTCTATTCCCTTGCTTAGGTGAGTTTCAGATCAAATCACTCTTCTCAAGCGCAGCTCACAGTAAACCACCGGAAAAGCCAGATCGAAATTATTCAAGACTTCGGGATGGATCTCACCCAGGACAGCCCAGAGCTCGCTGGTGTTTCCGGTTACTTTTGCTGACCGGCCCTCACAAAATGAAGGGTGGTCAAGAGGAGCATATTCACACTTGATCCCTAATTCGCGAAGAATGGAATCTAAAATGCCGCGGGCCTCGGAATAACCGGTATCTGCACCAATGATACCGAAAGCCAGATGACGGTACTCGTTGACACCTGTTTCCATTTCAGGGTTTATGAGGATAATATTTCCCAACTCAAAAATTTTTTGAGGGAAAGCTTTACGCCGGTTTTTCTGGAAAGTCTCCATGATCCCGGTCATCATATGAGAACGGGCAATTTTCTGTTCGAGAGTTTTAGGATTCTCAACAACGACATGTTCATCCTCGGGTTCCAATCTAAATTTATTAAAATGTCTCTCGATAGATTGTAAAAGCAAACTCATGATCTCCGTAAAGCCTAATCCGGTCATTATTTCCCGAGCTGTTTGACTTATAACCTCTTCCGGCCTAGGCTCTCCTACGGTTAAAGAGGGAACCATTTCAAGTGGAATCCGAGAAAAACCATACCCGATCGCCAGATCTTCAAAAATATCCACTTCATGCCGGATATCTGTTCTAAAAACCGGATAAACCACTTCGTACACTCTATCCTGCTTAGGGGAAACATTTAAACGCATTTTACGCAGATATTGCATGAATTCTTCGGGTGTGAATTCCAGCCCCAACCATCGCTTGGCCTCCAGATAATGGATATCGATCCGACCCGGTTTTAAATCCGGCGTCCAAGAGGGTCCATCAGGATAGTTCATCTGGACCGCTGCCGCCTTACCGCCCAGCTCGATGAGAGCGCTGACCAGTGTATTTAAGGAGTCATCTACAGCATCCTGAGTGATCCCGGTCACATCTATGAATAAATTAGAAGAACCGATCTTTAATTTGGTTTCTTCACTATTTATAATGGGGGGCATGGACAAGACTTGGCCATTGGCATCCAGTAGAATAGGATATCCTTTATATTTTTCCATCAGATGCGCATAAGCTTTTCCTTTAGGATGCTCCTCGAGTATTTGGCGAAGAGTCATCCGGACACCAGGCATTCCCAGAGGGCAGAACTCAAAATTATCGGGATCAAAAGGAGCATATTTTATAGGAGAAACAATGGTATCAAGATCATAAACACCGATGGAAGAGAGTTTCCGGTCCCTGCCTATTCCCCAATGAAGATTCTCCTGAAGCCGCATGATCTCCCTTAAACTGTTATGATCGATCGGCGGCATGGTAACCACTGCGGCAGCAATATAGGGACGGTAGGTATCTTTTTCAAACATCCGTGGATCCACATCGACAACCACATCCCCTTTGCTGACCTCAAATTCTGAAAGCCCTTGTTCAATACCGAGATATCCTTTTAGCGCTCGGGATAAACCGCCGGCATCAAACAGATCGGGCCGGTCAGCCAGAAGGTCGAGCCGGATCACTGGATCAGTGGCAAATTTTTCAAAAGGCACTTCACTTTCATATCCGCAAAAATCACATCTTTTAGGCGGATCCTCATGAGCCAACTTATCATTAGGAGTTTGACAGGCAGGACATTTATATAAGGCCAGGACAGCAGTATCTTCCACATCACATCCCAACTGCTCCAGTGCCTCCACCAGAACATCCATCTCATAGCGTTTTCCCAGAAGGGAATTTATTCTATTTACACTTATCGCAACTACCGGCACAACGGCACCTCTCTGATCTTATCCAGATCACTCCAGAAAAGCTCCCGAATGTCATTTATCCCATAGCGGATCATGGCTAAACGGTCAAGCCCCAATCCCCAAGCCAATACCGGCACACTACAGCCGAAAGGCAGAGTAACTTCAGGGCGGAAAACCCCTGACCCACCCAATTCTATCCACTTTTTTTTGGATTCCATATACACAATCACATCGGCGCTGGGCTCTGTATAAGGATAAAAGGACGGTTTGAATTTTATCTTTTCAAATCCCATTTTCCGGTAAAATTCCTTGAGTGTTCCCAAGAGAGTCGCCAGACTGGCATGTTCATCAATTATCATACCGTCAACCTGAAAAAACTCAGGGAGATGTTTAAAGCTGATGGCCTCATTCCGGAATACTTTTCCCACACAAAAAACCTTTCGGGGAGGTTTAGGGTTCCCTGCCAGGGCTCTGATCGTGGAGGCAGTGGTATGGGTACGAAGGACCACTTGCCGGGCGCGTTTTTTATCCCAGTTATAGCCCCATCCGGTGGATCCGGTCTCCCATCCGTTTTCATGTGTTTTTCTTACCCTATCAACCAGATCATCATCCGGAAGGCGGGCTGTTTTCGGCCGGGTTAAATAAAAAGTATCCTGCATATCCCGGGCCGGGTGGTCCTGGGGCTGGAACAGTGCATCAAAATCCCAAAAAGCCGATTCAACCATGGGAGATACGATCTCAGTAAATCCGATCTCTAAAAAGGCCCGCCGGGTCTCCTGAATGATCTTCTGAACCGGATGGATCTTGGCCGGAAAGATCCTTTCCGCTTCAAGCGTGATGTCATACCGGCGCAGCCGGATATTTTTCCAGTCACCACTGGTTATATCCTCAGACGTCAGGACATTCCGTTCTTTTATGACGGCGACTCCTTCGGTCAAGATCCTTCTGCCATGTTCATTGATCCGGGCTGAGCGGATGGTTCTCTGCTTGATCTTGGCGGCATTCGGCCGGCCTGATAAAAATTTCTTTACCTGTTCTTGATCGATTTTAAGCTGCATTAACTCATCCAAGAAAACCGATCCGGATCTAAGAGCCATGTCCAGGACTTTCTCATCATCACTGGGTGTATCTTGAGCTTTCCGGCCTTTTTCGGTGATAACAAGATCTCCTTTATCTTTCTCGACCCATCCCCGCATGGTTCCCCACTTTATGACCTCATTCATGGGAATCTTCTGTTGTTTAGCCGTTTCAGCCAAATTCCTTAAAGGAATCCGTTCCTTTGCTGCCAAGAATTTCAATACCCGGCGTTCGGGAAAACCCTGTGATACAATCTGTTCGGCCTCTTCAGCCGGAATAAGCTCTTCGCGCACCTGCTCCTCGATATCAACCCATCCCTGGTCCTGCCCATACTGCAGTGTAGCAGAAACGATTGGATGATCAAACCCGGTTTTATTAACAATTTGCTGTTCGGTCAGGCCTGTTTCTGAATCAAACAGGGTTTGGAAGACCTTCCATTGAACTTCACTTAGTGTTTTTTTCATAACCATATCTAGCTAAACAGACATTAAGTAATCTGCATTGATAAAAAAATAAATTCAAGGAGTTTTTCCCCTTGAATGTTTCGCACAATCATAGTTTTTTCCCTGTTAAATGTCAAGAATATGTAGATCTGGTGACATCAACCTTAATCATCTTTTTTATTATCATCATTTCTCAGGAATTAAGTATCTCGATTAAGGTTGATGTCGCCAGAAATTTTCCGGCGGCCGGCGGTGCCTGGTAACCTGCTCATAGGCATAGGCGATCTCGATCAGATAGGGCTCTCCAAACAGTTTTCCTACGATCTGAAGTCCGGCCGGAAGATTACCGTGAGTAAAACCCATGGGAACCGTAAAACCCGGAAGCCCGGTATGAGGAGGTATGAGCTGACTGTTATCTCCTGCCGGACTCTTCATATCGCCGATCTTACGAGGCGGATTACTCCAGGTTGGAAAGATAAAAGCATCTATATTCGCCTCAGCCATGGCCTTAAGGACCGCTTCACGAAAAAAAACATTGCGCGGTTCATTGTAAAGATCCTTGCATTCCGGCTCCGCTTGGAGCGGTTTTTCCAGGGCCTGGTGCAGCCTCTTCTCAATATAAGGAGAATAGAGCCCCGATTCCACAATTTCCTTTAGATTCTGGTAAGGAGCATTTTCTCTTAAAGTGGCCAGATAGTCATTTACATCATGGCGGAACGTGTCACACCAGATGTCTTTTGTCATTTCTTCAAAACCTGGAATGACAAAGGGATCGACAATTTCCGCGCCACTTTTTTTAATGTCCTCAATAGCTTTCTCAAAAAGTTGGACGATCTCTGAATCGGCTGTCGGTGTTTCCGTATATTTCCGGAAAACACCGATCCTTTTTCCTTGCAGCCCATTCTTTTTCAGAAATGATGTGTAATCCTCAGGCTTCCTATCCAGGCATAAGGATGTGATCGGATCAGCAGGATCATAGCCGGCGATCACATCAAGGATCCGCACAGCATCTTCTACCGTCCTGGCCATGGGGCCACCGATATCATTCCGAAGATATAAAGGAATTATTCCATCCCGGCTGGTCAATCCCATGGTCGATCTGATTCCGACCAAACAGGTATGAGAGGAAGGTCCCCGGATGGAGTTTCCGGTATCAGTTCCCAATCCTGCGACACCCAGATTGGCAGCCACAGCAGCTGCCGTACCTCCGCTCGATCCGGCCGGCACCCGCTCCAGATCATAGGGATTCCGGGTGGTTCCTGCAATGGAACTTTCGGTAAGATAAGGACTAAAAGCCCACTCTGCCATATTTGACTTTGCCAAAATAATGGCTCCCGCTTCCCTTAATCTCCTCACCTGAAAAGCATCATCAGGTGGGACCAATCCTTTCAAGGCTAGGGATC
This sequence comes from uncultured Eubacteriales bacterium, assembly GCA_964557845.1. Lineage (GTDB taxonomy): Bacteria > Acidobacteriota > Aminicenantia > Aminicenantales > Aminicenantaceae > CAZLBV01. The sequence continues at coordinate 25,923 of CAZLBV010000243.1, forward strand.
CCCCAGAGGTTTGCATATCATAAGTGTCATAATTATCCTTGACAATAACCGGAATTCCATGGAGCGGCTGCAGCTTTTTTGTTTTTTGATATTCTTCATCTAACTCATCCGCCCTGGTTAAGGCTTCCGGATTAACCGTAATAATTGAATTCAAACCAGTGGGCTGATCATATTCCTCTATCCGTTCCAGATAGATCTCGACTAATTCCCGGCAAGTTAACCGCCCCTTTTCTATCGCTTTGTGAATTTCCTTTATAGTGGTTTCTTTTACTGAGAATTTAGATTCAATCTTTTTATCTTTCGTAGAAGCTTTTTCACCGCATCCTCCCAGAACAAAAACAAACGCTGCCATTCCAAAGAAACAAAAAAGAGCAGAATACTTCATTCCAATCATTTTATTTTTTCCCCTTGGTAATATCATTTTCTCACTTCCTGTTGATTGTATCATTATTGAGTTCGAATAAAAAGAAAACCAACATTCCTGATCAAAGTGGATTCTGGTAGATCAAAATAGAAAAAACCTTCCCGCAGCACACAGGCATGGTTCCTCGATTGAAACTCAAAAAACCATGTCATTAACCTTCTTTTTACTTTCTTATCCAATGAAATGAGGGAACTTCAAATTTTTGTTGGTTGTAAATATCAGATTATTTAAATATAATGAAACAGACAATAATAAGGGGATAAAAATGTTACTTTTAAGAGGTAAAAACATTAAGTTAGGGCATATAAGACGAATACTTCTATTATCGATAATGACAATTGTTTTTATAAATTTAACGGCCTATGCCGAAATTCATCTCAAAGGAATGGGAGGATGGACCCGATCGACCACAGACATATGGCATCTCAAACCGATCAATAATTTCGTGGGCGGAATCGGAGTGGAATTCTGGCCGGTCGAATACTTAGGTTTTGAGTTGGATGCCTTAGTTGTTAATAAAGGGCATGCGGACCCACCCGATCGGCCCTATTATTATGAGAAGGACGGAACCTTCACACAAATAAGTATCCCTTTTATGCTCAAATTGAGAATGAAATTGGGAAGCTTCAGGATCGGCGTTTTAGAAGGAATCGCCATATCTCCCATTATTGGTGAGATGGACTCAAATTTTCACAACTTCGATTATAATCTCATTGTGGGTGGATTTATCGAAAAATGGTTTTCTGATATGGCCATGTTTATTGACGTCAGATACGACTGGGGGTTTAATTATCTCGCCATCGATTATGTTCCCTCCAGAGTTTCATTTAAAACCCGAACCTTATATATTATGGGCGGGATTAAGTTCGGGCTGTGATTTAGAAGTTCTGCTTAGTTTACTTATTTGATTTTTTAATTTATTGCCGCTTAACTTCCATCTGTAATCGTCAGCTCAACTTCGATTATTTCCGGAGGATCGACCGAACCTTTGGCAGTGATTTCGATGGTCCCGGTGTAGGTGCCGGCTGTCATGCCTGTAATATCTATGAATATCTTGATCTTATCCTTTTCACCCGTGGACGTGCCTCTTTTCCGGCTGGTGCTCAACCAGGAGTCAATGGCCTGGATACGATAGCGCAGCTTTCCCGGACCTTTGTTTCTGATCAGAAACACCAAAGGATCAGGATTCTCACCACCTTCTTCAGCCGTCACTGAGAATTTTTTCTTATTTAATTTAATCGCCGGGCCCTTGATCTTAAGCTTGATCAGCATGTTCTGCGGGCTGTTGTAGGCATCCTGGCTGTAGACCTTGACCGCACCAGCATGAGTGCCGGATTTCATTTTTTTGCCGGAGGTAACAGTGACTGCAATGGCATCTGTTTCTTTTCTTACATCCCCGGAATCAGGAGCTACGCTTAACCATTTCTGATCGGTGTAGATACTATAATTGATGATCCCTTTTCCGGTATTGCTCACTTTGATATTTCTTTCGCGGGAAACCACCGTCTGATAAGGAGCAGTAAATCTCAGCATGTCTTTATTGAGCTTTAACTTGCCTTCCGGACCGCCGTCTCTGATCCTGGCTACAAAACCATCTCTATTTCCATGATAATTCATCGAATAGGAACCTGGCGTTGTGGGAAAATCCGGGGAAGATGTACTGCCGGCAACATAGATCGCTCCAAAAGAATCTGCCGCAATTCCAGAGCAGCTATCATATCCGCTTCCCCCAAAATAAGTAGAATATAGTATGTTTCCGTTATTAGTATCCAGCTTTACAATAAAAGAATCTCGACCTCCGGCTAAGGTGCTTTGGAAGGCATCATCAGTAACTTGGAAATTTTCTGCATTGGTTTCTCCTACGACATAAACTCCTCCTCGTCCATCAACAGCAACATCATGAGGACAAGTAAAAGTTAACCAATAATCACCATCGAGAAACCCTTTGCTATAGAGTATAGCAGATCCATCCGCATTGAATTTTTTCAAATAAGCACCCCATCCTGGTAAATAGTCACATAAGCTATACCCGGCTATATAAACATTGCCGCTACCATCAACATCTATTCCTGTTGAATACACCTCCACTTCATCAAAACCACCACCTTCTGCCGTATAGGTTGAAAAAACCAGGCTGGTTCCTGATGGATTGATCTTGGCAAGAAATGTTCCTCCCCAATCCGAAATGGTTTCCATATAAGCACCCGGAGTGGTAGGAATTTTAGGACCATAAGAACCCCATTTATCATAATGGTCACCGATAATATAGGCGTTTCCATTAAAATCCACAGTAATCCCACCAAAAGACAGCCCATCTTCTCCGAAAAAGGTCGAATAACCCAAAGAGGACAACTGAGGATTGAACTTGGTAATAAATATATTAGGATATGGGTCGAATTCATCATCGATAACGCCAGGAGTAGTGGGAAAATCAGATGAATAGGTAAGGCCGCCAATATAGATATTATCACTCCCATCAATTCCAATTTTCCCATCTTCACTGGCATTTCCGCCTAAATATGTTGCATATCTAAACTGTCCGGTAGATGTAAATTTTGCAACAAATACATCCATGCTGCCATTGAGCTTTTTATCATAAGCATTGGCATGGGTAGGCAGATCGCTGGATTTGGTAGGACCAGCAATCACGGGGCCGTCATCTCCCCATGAATATCTAATACTCGAACCTGTTTCACTGTCTGATCCACCATAATATGTAGAAAAAAGCAGGTTTGCTCCTGTGGAATCCAACTTGGCTATGAAAGCATCATAATCATTCAGTACTCGGTCATAAGCTCCAGGTGTTGTGGGAAAATTGGTTGAAGATGTAGTCCCGACCACATAGGCATTTAAATGCAGGTCTATAGCGATATCCTGACAAGAATCATAACTACTTCCCCCTAAAAAAGTTGAGTAAATTAATGATGGATCAATTATCAGTTCCTTTTCGGGATTAAAAACATCAACATCAAAACCGATCAAATTTTCATTATTTATCTTATACTCTGTGGTTATCAGAGATTTTTTACCTTTGATCATCTGATAAGAAACCGGCGCATCTTCCTTTAAGATCCGTGATCGTGTGTTTATCTCCATCTGTCTATTGTCGTTAACAACAATGCTTTCAATGCCTTCATACATGAATCTAATATTATCGATATTGCCCCCGGGTCTGACCACATATTCATGTTTTAATTTCCCCTGATGCTCAAACACCACAAGATCTATATGCGGCCACAGCTCTTCATAAACAATCTTTCGAAAGGATGCCGCTCCTTCCACCCATTTATCAGGGTCATTTCCCTTATAAAAATTAAATACAGCCCGAGAGGCTTGTGCGCCTATTACATTAACATTGGGATTAGGATTTAGAAAACGTAGTCGGACATTTTCCAGCACTGCTGTCTTGCCCTGAATTTTTTGGTCAGTTAAATTCGAATCAAAAGCATGTCCCTTGTTCTTTTTCTGATTCCAAATAATAAACTGATAGTCGATATAATCTTCTGTAAAAAGAACATTTCCCTGGGGCATTTTGATATGGTAGTTTATCCGGTTATCCATTTGTCCCTTATTTTCGACGAAATAAAAAGTATTAGGAACCGAAATCTCTGATTTTAGTTCGGGTTTCCCTTTTGAGAGGTTTTGTGTTTGGTTATTTCCTAATACACCTTGGAAACTAACGCTTAAGAAACATATAAAAACCAAAAAAAATCTACTATACGCTTTTTTCATGATTCCCTCCTGAAAAAAATACGAGAAACAGCTATTAAAAAACTCTAAAGTTTTAATACCCGCATAAAACGCTTTTTAGAACTTATCAAAAGAGAAAATAAATGTCAAATTTATAGAGATATAGAATTATAAATAAGCCAAAGCAACATTAGAGTCAGGTATGAATGAATTCTTTTGGATTATTCAAGCAAGTGATTGTCTCAAAAGAAAGGCACATAGATCCCAAGGAAAATCGAGCGGCCGAATATGGAATAACTGTTATTTCGGGCAGAATAATCGCTGCTGTATTCATAATGGAGGATATTTTTCCGGTTAAGGAGATTGGTTATGCCGAAATAAAAAATGAGCATTCTGTTTTGGAAAATGAAACTCTTGCTGCCATTAAGGTCCATCCGCTGATAGGAAGGAAATCTGCTGCTGAAAGGCACTCCCCAGTTGGGAACATAAGTCTCGTTTTCAGCATCCCATTCCCGGCCCAACAAAGGGGTATGGGGCAAGCCCGTTGCATAGGAGAACCGGACGCCCAAATTAACACTATCGAACTTGAGCTTGAATATTCCGGTTACAGAATGAGTGATCTCATAAGGAGAAGTGGATAAAACCAGCACATCATTTTCCTTACGCTGGGAATGTAAATAATTGTAGACTAAAAAAGTGTCATATTTAAGCTGCTTCCATTTGATGTACAGCTCCGCACCCCGGCCGAATCCCAGGCCGTTGTTGCTGACTTTGCCCTCTTCCCCATCCTCAGACAAGAATAGATTCCGGTATTCCTTGTTATAAACAGTGACGCGGAGATCCAGAGGATCGGTGATCTTATCATAAGTAAAAGATATATGGCCGGCATTTTTGGCTTTTAATTCGTTCTTCGCCAGCACAAAATAATCACCAAACTGATGATGATAACCAGCCGACACCCTCAAAACATCATTTTGGGTGATAAAATAAGCCAGTGAGATCCTTGGATCGAAATTTGTGCTGGTATTCTTGACCGAAAGCGAACTGGCCCTGCTCCCAACAGTGAGATAAAATTTATCTGATAATCTGAATTTATCGCTTACATAAACTCCGTATCTGGTGCCTTGGACATCAGTATATTCAGAGCCACTGTTAGATAATTCATAGGCAAAATCAAGGTTTCTTCTCTGGATATCTGCTCCAAAATCAAAATAATGCCGTCCCAGGTCCAGAGAGGCATCCCACCTGGCCTGGAAACAAACATCTTTGAATTCCTGTTGAAAAACATCTTTAATGTCAAAAAAAACCTGATGAGAAACACGTGATACGGTCAGGGTCGACACCAGCTTCTTTGACAGGGTGGAAGTCAGAGAAAATCCTGCAACTAGATTATCTGAGTTTGTACTGAATCCACTGTCCTGGGCAAAATCATAGTTATCCTTTAAGGCCTGAATTCTCAACGTATTTGACTTATTTATTTTAAGATTGAGTTTGGCAGATGCATGTTCGGTTTCAAATTCATTCTCTTCGTGACCATTGATCCTGGTCATCAATCCCGAATGCCCCCGGTTATAGCTGGCTACCAGACTTCCTGCTTTTTTAATGGGCAAACCGACATAACTGTTTAAACCCATGATCGAAAGCCCAAGCCCACCTTCTCCACTGGTTATGTCGTTTTTTGCGGTTATATCCATGATCCCTGAGAGGGCATCGCCGTATTTAGTGTGAAAACCGGAGGTTGAAACCCGAAATCCTTCAATCACCTGGTTATCAAAAATACTGAAATAGGCTTCATGCAGAGAGCCGGTCAAAAAGGGATGATTGATCTCGATCCCGTCATAAAAATAGGCTACTTCATCGGCTGCCCCGCCCCGGATCAAAATACTGGAAGAGTCAGGTTGAGAATTGACTCCTGGCAGAAGCTGGGTGGCATACAGAGGATCTGCAGCTGTTCCGGGAAGGGTATAAACATCCATCCGTTTGAGGGTCACGGTCTTTTGGACACCCTCCTCAGAAAACAGACTGTCAGCCGTAACCGTTATCTGGTGAGAAGGAAGAGGCTCCAATTCCATCTCGATCAGGATATCAACACCGGGTTTAACCGCCAGCTCTTTTTGTTTATAACCCACTTGAAAAACTTCCAAGATCAATTCCTTGACTGATCCGGCGGATTCCAGGTTTAGTTTAAACGTCCCGTCATAATCAGCCGAGGTTCCTATCTCGGTTCCCTTAATAGAAATATAAGCGGGGAGCGGATCTTTGGTTTCTTTATCGACAACTTTTCCGGTGATAAAATTTTGATTTTCACCCATAAGATCTGCTATGACAAATACACACAGGAAAAGAAGAAAAAATGATTTTTTAAAGCTTTGTATATCCAGCATCTTAAATTCCCTAAAATCTCAATATTTTTATGGCTTAAAAGCAGGTCTTTTAGCTTTCGATCAAATCTCAGCTGGTATGCTTGAAATCATTCCTTAATCTTTCTAAGCTCACCAGCCGCCAGGCCAAATTCAGGATTAACCGCAAGCGCCCTTGTGTACATTTCTTTGGCTTTTTCTGTTTCACCCTTTTGACTATAAGCCATTCCTAAAAAAGTGTAGGCCTCCTCTTTTCCCCAGGAAGGCAAAAATTCCTCTTCGATTGTTTCTTTTTCGAAGAGCTCAACACTCTGGCTTAAGGTTTTGATCGCCATATCCACACCTCCGCCATACTGTGCCGGAGTATAGAGTTCTGAAATTCCTTTTAAATAAAACACTCTGGGATTATCCGGTGATTTTGTCGCAGCTTTCCCCATATACTGAAAGCTCTGAAATCCGAGAGACATGGCTTTTTCTTGATCGATCGCGATCTCAAATCCCAGCATATAAGCATACAGGGCATCGAGCTCCCCGAATTCAGGATCAATTTCCATGGCTTTTAACAAATAGGTCTCACACTCTTTCACATATAGCTCAGCCCTTTCCATTTCCTGGGAAGCGATAAAATAGTTGGCCAATCTATAATCACACAAAGCCACATAGTAGAGCAGATACAGATTATCCTGCCCCTCTCTGGCGAGAAGCCCGAGAAAACGGTCCCTGGCATTTTTCATAATATCTGGATCCCAGGTATCCACGCCGGTTTTTAAAATCCTCTTTGTCTCAATGATCTTTTGGGCCAGTGCAGGATCTATTTTTTGATTGAAGTTAATTCCCGCTTCCAGAACAGCTAAACAGATCAATACACCAATAATCACATTAAATAGTTTTTTCATCATTTTCCTCCTATCTCGTTTATTAGGCTGGACTATTCACGCGTCGAGGTTAGTGCAAACACAAGATGCCTTGAGTGAAGCTGTATTGAAATACTGCGAACTCAGGGCAGTGAAGTGTTTGCGCTGAAATCGACGCGCCCACTGGGGAAAAAATGCCGATTCAGATAAATAATATGGAATGAATAACAGGACAAAATATTTTTTCGTAAAGTATTTGAAATACCTGATGATAATTTGTTTAATATGTCCATCGGCATTTTTTATGAATAGTTCAGGCTATTTGATATCTTGGATTATCTTTTCCAGATTACTCAAATACTCTTCAAAAGCCTTACGGCCAATCTCTGTTATTTGGCAAACCGTTTTCGGCTTTTTTTTGACGAACTTTTTCTTTATCTTTATGAATTTTTCTTTTTCCAGCAGGCTGAGATGAGAGCTGAGATTCCCATCCGTCAGCTTCAGTTTTACTTTTAAATAGTTAAACTCAGCTTCCTGGGAAACCATCAGGATAGACATGATCCCCAGTCGTGCTTTTTGATGAAGGATTTTGTCCAGTTTAATCGCTAAATGTTCTTCCATTTTTTATTCATCACTATCCCGGTTATAATCAAACCAACCCCGAATATCACACCCAAAATAATATCACCATAATCAGGCAGGAAAACAGCAGTCAATACAGAACTTATGTATCCAATGATCCCCATATACAAAAGCCCTTTGAAAAATAGGAAACCTATCATCAAATACCCCGTAGAAATTACCATAAGTATGATTGGGGAGATATACTCGTTAGAGATCGAAGGATTAAGTGCTATCAAAAAAGAAAGAGAATAACCAAGAATAAATAAAGGCAGCCAAAATAAAAGAAACCACCGCATATAGTCTTTCCTTTCTTTTTTGGGCTGACTACGCATTGAGCTGCGGCTTACCATTACAGTGGCTATGACTCCTATCACCGCTAAGGCTGTCCACCAAATACCGATCCAATATCCGTAAGGGATAAACAGTCTCTGCCCGGCCACTCCAACAAAACTAAATATTCCCCAGATAATGGCTATCCATCCGCCTCCATGCAGCGACATATCTCTTTTTGTCCGGAGAATGAGGGCTTTGATGAGCTCGATATTCTCTATTGCTTCCTGTTTTTCTTTTTCTTCCATTATAACCTCGCATGTTTATTTTATTCAAAGTACTTTGATTTTGAAAGTACTTTATATAAGCAAAATATTCTTGTCAAGTATTTTTTTACCTTACCTTTCTTTTCTTTATTACCCCCCTACAATAAATGCATTTATAGAATCATTTTCTTTTCTATGATATAAGCAAAAAAGAAAAATAAATAACATAATCATTAAGGGTTTTTTGAAATTTACTGTCGGAGAATTTAGAATGAGTAAAAAAAAAGGGATTATTTTAGGTTTATTTTTATTCAGTTTATTTTTTTCTGAGCTGTCAGGAATTGTATTTAGCGTAAATAGTATTCCTTTAAATGATAATTGGACTCTACAGTCTGCTTATCTCATAAAAGAGGGGGGTGAAGTCATATCCACTATTAACTTTAAACCTGAGAACTGGTTAAAAACCTCCGTGCCTACCACAGTCTTAACCGCCCTGATAAAAAATGGGATTTATCCCGATCCCTATATCGGAATGAACAACATGAAGATCCCGGATGCCTCTGAGGAGTTCAATCAAAAGTACGATCTGGGTAAATTCACCTATCTGCCGGACGGACGCAATCCTTGGGTCGATCCCTACTGGTTTCGCACTGAATTCATGATTTCGGATGAATTTGACGGCAAATTCCTATGGCTCAACCTCGAGGCTATCAACTATCGGGCTGAAGTCTGGCTTAACGGCCGGAAGATCGCTGATAAGGATGAGATCGTCGGCATGTTTTGTGATTGGTCCTTAAATATCACTGAGTATACGGTTTTTGGAGAAAAGAATATCCTGGCGGTTAAAATATTTCCGTTGGATTATCCCGGGCTTCCGGATGAACCCCAGCTTAAAGCCTTCGGCCCCTTTGGCCTTAACGGCGGGCCAACCGGAGATATCGGCAAGAATGTGACCATGCATTGCTCTGTAGGCTGGGATTGGCTGCCGGCTGTCCGGGATAGAAACATCGGGACCTGGCAGAATGTTTTTATCACAGCGACCGGGCCGGTGGATATCCGCCATCCTCATGTTGTAGCTGACTTTCCTTCAGCGTCCATGGATAAAGCGGATCTTAGCATCACGGCTGAACTTGTTAATCTAAGTGGGTTGACCCAATCCGGAAAATTAGCTGTGAGTCTAACACCAAATAACTTTATAGGTGACTCTATCCTAATCGAAAAAGCTGTAGCAATTGCTCCAGATGATATAACGATCATAGAACTCGACAAGGATTCCTATCCAGAACTATCCTTGATCGATCCAAATCTCTGGTGGCCTAATGGGTACGGCGCACCCAATCTTTACGATATAAAAATGTCTCTGGAAACAGGTGGGGAAATCTCAGATAATGAGCAGTTTAATTTTGGGATCCGGAAGATAGAGAGCAAAATAACAATGATTGATGATTGGGCCCGCCGGGATTTTTTCATAAACAATAAAAAGATCATGATAAGAGGCGGCGCCTGGGTTCCGGATATGATGCTCAACCGCAGCCGGGAAAAGCTGTATGCTGAACTTCGCCTCTCTAAAGAAGCCAATCTGAATATTGTACGTATCTGGGGAGGCGGAACCACTCCGCCGGAAGATTTTTTTACTTACTGCGATGAGCTCGGCCTGCTGGTATGGCATGACTTCTGGATTACCGGTGACTGCCAGGGAACCTGGGAAAAAGGCAGCCAGGACTATCCCTATGATGCAGAAGCATTTCTCAATAATGCCAGAAAAGTAGTACTTAAACTGCGCAATTGTCCCAGCCTGCTGGTATGGACTGCGGGCAATGAGGGACTGCCGCGTCGTGAGATCTATGTTCCGCTGCGCAATGAGATCGTGGCCGGATTGGATGGCACCCGGCCCTTCCTCCCCTCTTCCGGATACCGGGAGCCGCCACAGGAATGGGGGCTTTCCTGGCCGGACAACATGCCGGCCGGGACTTATTCCGGCGGCCCCTATTACTGGATCGATCCCACAGAATACTATCAAAAGGTGGCTGAAGGCAAAGACTGGCTGTTTAAAAATGAAGTGGGAATCCCCTCTGTTCCGGTTCTGGACAGCTTGAAAAAATTCATCCCGGACCTCACACCTGATCCTGAAGTTAAATTTCCTCTCAACAACACCTGGGGCTACCACGATGCCTGTGAGGGAAACGGGAAATACAGCCTCTATGACCAGGCTATCCGGGAGAGATACGGCGAACCTAAAGACCTGGCTGATTATGTAAATAAAGCCCAATTGATCAATGCGGAAAATTACCGGGCTATTTTTGAAGCTGTTAATCAAGCCTTGGACCGGACAGCGGGTGTTATCCTGTGGAAGACCAATCCCGCCTGGCCCAGTGTGATCTGGCAGCTTTACGATTGGTACCTTTGCCCAAATGCCGGGTATTACTTTACCCAAAAAGCCTGCGAAGCTGAACATATTCAGCTTAATCTGGATGATATGAGTGTGTCTGCCGTTAATCAGGGATTTGAACCATTAGATCAAATGAGAATAAAAGCGGAAATTTTCAATGACAAATCACGCCTGATCTGGAGCAAACAGACTATGGCTGATATTGAACCTCAAACAGCAAACATAGTCTTTAATTTGCCGCTTTCTGAACTGATCACATCAGAGATTTATTTTGTGGTACTTGAGATGGTGGACAAATCCGGAAAGCTTGTCTCGGATAATTTCTACTGGCTTTCGGAAAATAAAAACTTCACATCATTAGAAAAAATGTCCGAAGTGAACCTGGACGTGAAGCTGGATAAGGAAACAGATGAGAGCAATGGAGAAATTATCTGCCGTATCCATTTAATCAATCCGACTCAGCATCTGGCATTTTTTATCAATCCATCCCTTCGAAAAGGTCCTGCCGGAGACGAAGTCCTGCCCAGTTTCTGGAGTGAAAACTATGTCAGCATACTTCCTGGAAAAACCAAGGAACTGACGGTTAAATTCAGCCAAACCCTACTGGATGGTCAGATGCCATTTTTAAAAATCGATGGCTGGAACATTATTCCCATCACCCTAAAGATCGAATGATCCAAATTATTGATTTGAATAGACTTATGGAATCAGATACCAAAAAGAGCAAAGAACTAAAATAAAATTAATTATTTTTTATTTTTCCTTGACAAATTTTTGTTGAAAATATATATTAATAATCGTTCTGATTATTAATAATCCAAAAAAGGAGAAAACTATGGAAGAAACAAATCAAATGTATGCAATGCCTTTGATAGGCGATGATGCCCCGGCATTCAAAGCTAAAACAACCCAAGGTGAGATCAATTTTCCCGAAGATTACAAGGGAAAATGGGTTGTTCTATTCAGCCATCCTGCAGATTTTACCCCGGTCTGCACCACTGAGTTTATGACCTTCGCATCTATGCAGGAAGACTTCAAAAAATTAAACACAGAGCTTATTGGCCTTTCCATCGACAGTCTCTATGCTCACATTGCCTGGCTGAGGACCATTAAAGAAAAAATCACCTATAAGAATCTGAAAAATGTAGAAGTGAACTTTCCTTTGATCGAAGATCTGACCATGGAAGTTGCCAAAAAATTTGGTATGGTTCAACCCAATGCCTCTAATACCCAGGCAGTAAGAGCGGTTTTCATTATCGACCCCAAAGCCAAAGTACGCGCCGTCATTTATTATCCCCTTTCCAATGGAAGAAACATGGATGAAGTAAAAAGGCTCATCCTAGCCATGCAGAAATCAGATAGAGACGGAGTCGCCACTCCTGCCAACTGGCAGCCTGGTGATGATGTTATCATTCCCCCTCCCGGGTCATGCGGAACCGCCAAAGAACGCGTGGAAACCAAAGAAGAGGGTAAATACTGCCTCGACTGGTTTATTTGTTTCAAAAAAGACAAACCATAAATTTATTTTTAGTACTTGAATGGAGGTATAGTTTTTTCTATACCTCCATTAGAATTTTTTTCAAATATATAGTTTTATATTGTAATCAAAAATTTAATGGTTTGGAAAATATCGTTACATGAAATACAGAAAAAGCAAACAAAGAAACAAAATATTAGAGATCCTCAGAAATACAAACACACACCCTACCGCTGATTGGATCTACAATAAACTTAAAAAAGATTATCCTAAACTCAGCATTGGAAATGTATATAGAAATTTAAATATTCTACTCGAACAGGGATTGATAAGAAGGATCGACTTTGGCAGCACTTTTGATAGGTTTGATGCCGTAGTAGCTCCCCATTACCATTTTATCTGTGAGCAATGCGGAGCTGTCATCGATCTAAATCTTTCTTATGATAATCAACTAAATCAAAAAGCCATGGAATTATCAGGCTTCAGTGTTTATAATCATAAGATCCAGTTTTACGGTCTCTGTGATAAGTGTAAAAATAAGCAGCGAGCTCATCAACATCAATAGGAAAAACTGCCCATGGATCTTTCTTCTTTTATGAATCATTATTTTAGGGACTCTCTGCCAACGTCATATAAAAACTACTGTCTTTTTATCGGTTTTTCATTGACCTGATATATTTTTCTTTTTATCATTGTTTATGCTGCCGCTTATAGGATCATAATATAAGTGATTTTAGATACAATTATCATACAGGAGAAAATCTAAATCCTATTTATTAAAACATGGCATTTTTCGCATATTTTTTTTCTGTTTTTTGCGCCTCCGCCGCCTGCCGGCTCAATAAGGAAAATAACATTTAAAAGAAAATTACATTAAGAGGTGTTTGTGAACTGGGAGATCGGTCTTGTCTTTTTTTTCCTCGTAGTAACCGTCTATCTTTTCAGCAGGGAGCAGCTGCGTGTGGATGTGATTGCCATTCTCATCATGTTGGGTTTGGCCTGGACCCGTTTGGTTTCACCCGCAGAAGCTTTTTCCGGATTTTCGAGCAATGCCGTGATCGCGGTCATTGGGGTTATGATTTTAGGCTTTGGTTTGGACCGGTCTGGAGCCATGAATAATATCACCAGATTTCTTTTAAAAACAGGCGGAGAGAATGAAAGAAAGCTAATAGTCCTGGTATCCGCTGCCGCAGCTGTTCTGTCGGCCTTCATGCAAAATATCGGCGCCACTGTTCTTTTCCTGCCTGTTTTGATCCGGATTTCCCGTTCCGGCCGCATCAGTCTCGCTCGGATTCTCATGCCCATGGGATTTGCCTCCATTCTCGGAGGGACGACCAGCATGGTTGGTTCAGGCCCCTTGATCATCCTCAACGACCTCCTCAAACAGGACAACTTGGAAAAATTTGGGCTGTTCAGTGTGACACCGATCGGACTCCCACTAGTTGCTGTGGGAATCGGCTATTTTCTATTATTCCGCCATGTCATCCTTCCTAAAGGAGATAGTAAAGCGCGGCCCACTATTCAGCAAGAGATGGTTGAAACCTGGCATCTTCCGCAGACCGTTTTTTATTATTCGATCCCCTCCGGCAGCCGTATTGTCGGCCGAACACGCGAAGAGATTAAACTCTGGACGGTTTATAAACTTAACCTGCTTATTGTCCAGGAGGGCAACTCTATTCTTCATGCTCCCTGGAGGGATTTTCGTTTTTCAGCCGGTCAAACACTGGTCTTACTGGGTGGACATGATAATGCCGAACGTTTCGCACAGGAATTCGATCTTCTGTCCAAAAACAGCCATGGTCAGCTTCAAGACCTTTTATCAACATCCGGCAGTGGTTTTGCAGAAGTCATCATTCCCCCCCGTTCCGGTTATGTGGGATACACCTTAAGAGATATGGCTATGCGGAAAAATTACTCGGTAGAGCCGATCATTCTTCTGAGCGGCAGCAGTGAGTTAAGGGAAGGTTTTTCCGATCAGCTTCTCAAGCCAGGAGACACCTTTGTCGTTTTTGGGCCCTGGGAAAACATCAAGGCCATGGATGACAAGAAAGATTTTGTCGTCGTCACGCCCACTGAAAGCTCATCTCCCAAGCATTCTCAGTCTTTCAAGGCCCTTTTCTGTTTTGCTGGAGCTGTTACTCTAGCCATTCTGGGTTTTTCTCTCTCCCTGGCTTTTTTCTCAGGAGCTCTGGCCATGATCCTTCTTAGAATCATCTCAATCGATGATGCTTATCAGGCGGTCGATTGGCGAACTGTTTTTCTTCTGGCCGGGCTAATCCCTCTGGGTATTGCTATGGACAAATCGGGAACTGTAGGATATTTAGCCCATCAGCTCATGTATGTCCTTCAAGGACAGCATCCGCTTCTTATTCTTTTAGCTGTGGCTGTGCTGTCGACTGTATTTTCGCTTTTTATGTCCAATGTGGCCGCAACCGTGCTGCTGGTTCCCCTAGTCATCAATATGGGAAGACTGGCTTCTTTAGATCCACGAATGCTCGCCCTATTAGCAGCTGTTTGTGCGTCCAACTCGTTTATTCTCCCCACCCATCAGGTAAACGCTTTATTGATGTCGCCGGGAGGGTATCATAATTCTGATTATTTAAAGGCCGGTGGAATTATGACGATAATTTTCATTATTTTGGCTGTAGGAATCGTTTATAGTTTTTATATATAAGAAGATATGGAGGAAAAAAATGATAATTCATCAATTTTTTGTTAATGGAATCGCTCACAGTTCCTACCTGATTAGTGGGCAGAACAAATGCGCGATCGTAGATCCCCAAAGAGATGTTCAAATCTATATTGATGCTGCCCGGGAAATGGATTTGGAGATTACCCATATTCTGGAAACCCATCTTCATGCTGATTTTATCTCCGGGCATCTTGATCTTGCCCGGAAAACAGGTGCCCGCATTTTCGCGCCCAAAAGCGCTCGCTGCCAATTTGAACACGTTCCTCTAGCCGAGGGGGATACTTTCCTCCTGGAGGGCATGAAGTTTTCCGTCCTGGAGACTCCCGGGCATACCCCCGAACATATCAGCTATGTAATAACTGATTCAGCCCGCGGAAAAGACCCGGTGGCAGTTTTCTGCGGGGACACGCTTTTTGTCGGGGATGTCGGACGGCCGGATCTCTTTCCGGGAATGGCTGAAAAGCTGGCCTCCCAGCTTTTCGACAGCCTGTTTGAAAAGCTTCTTAAACTTCCTGATTTTTGCGAGGTTTATCCGGCCCATGGTGCTGGTTCACTCTGCGGCCGGGCTATGGCAGCTAAAAGAACCAGTACTATCGGATATGAGCGAAAGAATAACTATGCTCTCCAAATAAATGACAGAGCTGAGTTCATCAAATCGCTTGCGTCGGATATGCCTCCGGCCCCGGATCATTTCAGCCGGTGCAGCGAGATTAACCGCAGGGGCCCGGCAGTCGTAGAGGACCTGCCTCTACTGAAAGGATGGAAACCCCTTGTTTTCGACCGGAAGACAAATGGAGAAAACAAAGTAGTGCTCGATGTCCGGTCTTACAGTGCCTTCGGAGGTCAGCATTTAATCGGATCAATCGGAATTGACATTGGAGGGAATTTTGCCACCTTCGCCGGCTGGGTGCTTCCGCCACAAAAAGATATCTATCTTGTGGCCGAAAACCAAAAGCAGGCTGAAGAAGCCGTTGTCTGGCTCCGGCGGGTGGGACTCGATAGGATCAAGGGTTTCCTTGATGGAAGCCTTTTTAACTGGTCGCGGTCCGGTCTTCCGGTTAATCATATTCCCCAGCTTTCCGCCCAAGAACTGCATCAGATGATCAAAAAAGGAGAAAAAATGACGATTGTCGATGTCCGGTCTCCTAATGAGTTTGCCGAAACCCATATAAAAGGTGCCGCCAATATTCCTGCTCCCGACTTAAGGACACGTTACAAGGAATTAAGGAAAGACTTTCCCTTGGTCCTGATCTGCAGTACGGGTCACCGGTCGAGTTTGGGAGCAAGCCTTCTTAAAAAGCACGGTTTTGTAGATGTTCAAAATGTAGCAGGAGGCATGACCGGCTATTCGGCTGCTGGATTTTCAAAAGAATGCCGTCTTTGTTACAATCCCCACGGGCCTCACTTTATAGGTCAGTAGAAAAACCTTTAAACGGCGCTAAAACAGCAGATTCCAGGAAAGCATGAGATCTCGCTTTCCTTTATTTTAAATAGATCTCTACTCAGGTTCGTTTTTTGGGTTTATTGCTTCTGGTTTTTAAGTATAAGGAGGTTAAGATATGGACTTTTTTGAAATCGGCAGATGGTCACCTTATACAGCCGGAATCGGGATCGGGATTCTGAGTTGGCTTACCTTTATTCTTTCCGATAAACCAATCGGCTGTTCAACCGCCTTTGCCAGAACGAGCGGTATGATCGAACGTCTTTTCAAAGGACGGAAAGTGCTGGAAAAGGCGTACTACCAAGAATTTGTCCCAAAAGTAGACTGGGAATGGATGCTTGTCCTCGGCATAATCTTCGGTTCTTTTACATCGGCTAAGCTTTCAGGGCAGTTTAATTTGACCTGGGTCCCAGCTTCCTGGACCGCTGCTTTCGGATCCCAGCCGTTTATCCGGATTGCTGCGGCCTTGCTCGGGGGGATAATGTTGGGATTCGGAGCCCGCTGGGCTGGAGGCTGTACCAGCGGACATGGGATCAGTGGAACCCTCCAGCTTGCAGTGAGCAGTTGGCTGGCCGCAATCTGTTTTTTTATTGGCGGAATCGCGGCAGCTTTCTTTATTTTTCATGTTCTGGCTTAGAGGAGAGGAGATAATGCTTAAAAATTTGCATGAAAAAAAAGGATTGCAGCTCTTTCTTGGTCTAGCAGCCGGCTTCTGCTTTGGTTTTTTGCTGGAGAAGGGAGGAGTAACCCGCTACGATGTTATCGTCGGTCAGCTTCTCCTTAGGGATTTTACCGTGATCAAGATCATGCTGTCCGCAGTAGTGACCGGCATGTTGGGAATCCATCTTCTTCGCAGCTTGAAAATAGTCCGGCTTCATCCCAAGCCTGGTTCAATAGGAAGTTCGGTTATAGGCGGCCTTATTTTCGGGCTGGGATTCGCTATCCTCGGCTACTGTCCCGGAACTATCGCCGGAGCGGTCGGTCAGGGCTGGTTGGACGCTCTTGTCGGCGGCCTTGCCGGTATTATTATCGGCGCCGGGCTTTTTGCCAGCGTGTATCCCCGACTTCAGACAACCATTTTGGCCAAGGGGTACTTCGGAGAAAAAACGATTCCGCAGGTTTTTAAAGTCAACCCCTGGGTTGTTGTTATTCCTGCTGCGGTGCTGATCACAGTTTTTCTTTACTGGCTGGAAAAAAGCGGGCTCTAGTCAAAGTTATGCATTCATATCCAAGCACACCAAAATCAGGATCTTGTATCAACGAAAGACCTGATTGAAAAAGTCAGGACCAAAGACTGTCAAGTTGACAGAAACCTTGAATTTCTCAATTGACTTAGCACAGAGAATATGAGAGGATTCCTGTTCTTAAATTACCATTTAACACCATGACTGAAACAAAAGAAAATCTCATACTTGTAAATGCTTTCTATACCAACAGCATCATCCTGCACGATTTTTTAGAATATTTAAAAGAGCATTTTAATCTCTATTTTATAGACCTACCCGGTTTTATAAGCACTGTTCCTCCTCTTTCCGAGGTAAACCTTGAAAATTATGCTGTATATGTGGGAAAAAAGGTCAATGAATTGAATCTGGACCATTTTATAATGGGAGGCATCTCCTTTGGTTTTTTGATCGCCAACCGGATCGCTCTGAATGGAAACTGCAAGGGAATTATTGCTATTACACCCTACCTCAATTCTGAATCTCTAAATCTACATCCCTTTCGGAAGAGGGCTTACTCCTTATTTGTGAACATGGCCGATTCCTTCAGGCCGACCGAAAGGCTGTGGAGAACCAACACTATAAAGAAATTAGCCCGCTGGTACAGTTCCTACCCGCCGGAAAGAGTAGATATCATCCTGGATGAGATGGATCCAAAAACTTTTTTTAAGACCGGCAAACTTATTCTTAACGGGAATGAGCAGTTTATGGTTCAGAATCTTCCCTATGTACTTGTAGCCAATCCCCAAGACACCACTATCAAATATGAATATCTTCTAAGAACCTTTAAGGATAATGTCAGCAGACTTTTCATTTGTGACACCGACATCGAACATTTCCCTCAAACAATCTGCAAACAATACTTTGCGGAAAGATTCAGCACTGCCCAGATAAATGAAATAACCTCCTTCCTCAACAATATTTAAAAATATAAAATACATAAGATTACAAGAGCATGAACCGAAAAGTCGTCTTGAACGCTGCCTGGATCATTGGCATTGGCCTCATTATCATTCTGGTAATCAAGACCGGTCCTGGACAGATCTGGCTGAATATCAAATCGGTTTCCCTCGTTAACTTTCTTATCCTGTTTTGCTTGCGTTTCATTTACTGGCTGCTTCGTACTTTTTACTGGAAAATTATTCTCAACCAATTTGAACCAGGCCTCCCCTTTTTTCATTTATTCCAGGCACGGATGGCTGGACATGCCATAAGCTACCTCACTCCTGCCGCCCACCTCGGAGGAGAAGTGATCCGAACTCTCATGGTAAACTGTCCGAACCGAAGGAAATGTCTGGCTTCGGTCATCCTGGATAAAACCATTGAAATTCTGACCGTTGTTTTCTTTGCGGTCATTGGCTTGGTCATTGCTCTTATTCGAATTTCAATTCCTCCGAATATAAAGATTTTTCTCATTGGCGCTGTTGTGATCGTGTGTCTGTTTATCGTCTTTTTGATCCACAAACAGAAAAAAGGATTACTGATCTGGCTTACCGATCTTATAGGAAAAACCCGCATCCGATTCAAGGCATTCGAAATAAACAGAGAAAAGATCGAGGAAGCTGACTTCTATATCTCTGAATTTTTTTCAGTTCACAGGAAATATCTCTTTTATTCCATATTGTTTTATGCCTTAATCATTTTCTTCTGGACAGCGGAAATTCATCTCACCCTGGTTGTTATGGGAGCCGATGTAAATATTTTAGACAGCTTTCTGATTGTTACACTGGGAACCATCGCCTTTTTTCTGCCTTTTTTTCCTGCTTCCATCGGGACCTATGAAGCCGCCTATGTGGCAGTTTTTGAAATTCTGGGAATGCAGGCCGGCACCGGCCTGGCGCTTACCGTGATCCGCAGAATATTGGCTCTTTTCTGGGCTGGATTTGGCCTGGTTATGATCTTTATCAAACAGCATAGAAATTAGTTTTCTATCAAACCTAACGAAAAGTGGTAAAATGAATGTTATTTGGGCCGACCTTTTTAACTTAAGATGTAACTTTAAACCTATTGAACTATTTCTATAGATATAGTATTCTTTGCGGCAGGAGAAAAAAAATGAATAAAAAACTCTATGTTTTAACTTTACTGTTACTGATCAGCTCAGGATTTCTAGTCAGTGGATGGATCGATTCTCAACAGGAAGAAACAGAATCCAATGTCCCAGAGTTAATGGAGTTTCACTCTATAATCTATCCTATCTGGCATGACGCCTTCCCTGATAAAGACTTTGAAGCATTAAGAAGTTACGTCAGTGAGATAAATTCCCTCGCAGAAGATGTCTATACCGCCTCACTCCCAGGAATATTACGGGATAAACAAGCCAAATGGGAGGAAGGACTGAAAGAATTTAAACAAGCTGTGGATGATTACAATTCAGCCACCGCCGGGGACAACAATGAGGCCCTCCTGCAGGCTGCGGAAGATCTGCATGCCAAATACGAGATGATGGTCAGGATAATCAGGCCGGTTCTTAAAGAGATGGATGAATTCCATAAGGTTCTCTACGTTATCTATCATAAATATCTGCCCGAAAAGGAATTCGACAAAATAAAATCTGTGACGGAAGACCTTCTGGTTAAAGCAGAAGCTATCACTCAAGCTGAACTCCCTAAGAGGCTGGCGGATAAAAACGAAGAATTCACACATGCCGCTCAAGAGCTGTACGAATCGGTTAAGGATTTAAACAGCACAATCAGTTCTGAGGATGAAGAAGCCATCAACTCAGCCGTCGAACATATGCATACTCAGTATCAAAACCTAGAAGCCATTTTTGATTAGTTTTCTTTTATTATAGTCTCGGTTTCAACCGTGAAAAATTTATAGTCACTATAAACTGTGGTAAGCTCGGAACGGATAAACTTTTTACCTTTCTCATCAATATAAGCCTCTTGAATACTGTGCTTGCTGGGAAATCGAATGGAATTTTTTTCATAGTTGAACTCAGTGATTATAATGATATCAGGCTCCGACTCGTACCGCTCGGCAGTTTCTTCAATTCGAACATAACCTCTAATTGATTTGGGATTCCATTCGATCTTCAAAATGCTGAAATCATCCTTTTTAATCCAAATTTTTCCATAGGCATTATAATCTTCCAGTGATTTCGGAATCGCTTCCAAAACCACAATCGTCTCATCATCCCCCTTATCATCTGCTTTTATCCTATACTCAAAGAGGTCCTGCCTTTCCCAGTTCAGCAGGTCGATCGGCCCATAGAGGACATTTTGGTATTGAAAGGTAGATGTTTTTAATTTGGCATTTTTTTCATGTTTTTTTCTGCCGTTCTCCTTTAATAAAATCCGAGATTCTTCAATTCTATGATTTTTTTTGATAAATTGATAATCATAAACATAGGTATTCCTTTTTAACCAAGGACGCATACTGGGATAATCTTTAGACCAATTGATTTCTTCTTCAATCTCCTCAAGGCAGATAAAATCGATAACTGCTTTTTCCAGTAAATAGCAGTATTCGCCGGTTTCCCTCAGAATTACTTCTAAGCTTCTTTGTTCATCATTTTTTTCTGAGATGCTTTGTGGATTTGGAAACAGTGAAACAGACAAAATTGAAAGAGATAACAGCAACACCAGGATGATAACATGCTTGGGTATTCTCACTAGGGATTCCTTTGTTTGGATATTAACATAATGATAGAAAAAGATGAAATAAGCCAAAACGATAATAGTAAAAGTGAAAGTACAAATTTTTTAAAAGTAAAAAAGCGGTATTATCTCAGTTGACGACCACTTCCTGCTTATCGTCATCAAAGCTCACCCGTTTCCCGGTATGCATGGCAGCAATGGTCATACACAGGGCCACAGAATGATTATATCCGGCAAAAATATCAGCATTAGGTTTTTCCCGGCTGCGGACACATTCCATCCAGTTCCCCATATGAGCCAGCGTATCCTGGTCGACGCCGGTGTTGGCCCCGGTCTCGACGCCGCCTCTCGCCGCTATTGATTCTTCCTCCAGCAGATTTTCCTTCATCCCCATGGCTTCCGCCATTTGCTGCGTAAGCCCTCCCCTGGGGGTAACTCGATTGGAAGCCAGATCCAGCGTCCCGGCATTGGAAAAGTATAACTCCTTGGTCCCTCCGGCTGAGTTGGTCTGACGGGAGGCGTATATAACCTGAAAACCTTTGGCCATATCCTTAAGAGGCCCATAATCGAAAACTGCCGTCAACGTATCCCAATTTTTCCGTCCATCCCTCCATAAATACAGCCCCCCGTTGACCACCACACTGCGCGGCCGGGGAAGGTCTGTAAACCAGTGGACCGTATCGAT
>CAZLBV010000244.1:0-6887 GCA_964557845.1 uncultured Eubacteriales bacterium
CCCATAAAAAGCATAAGATGGCGAAAAGAGAAGCGGCGGCCTTCATCTCTTTTTTCGAAATCCCTTCCGCCCGTAAAAAATACCAGAATAAGAGCTCCAGCCATGGCTCCAAACAAGATGACACAAGTCTCTTTGGTAGCGTACATCAGTCCTATGAGGATTCCTGTCACCACCGCCCAACTGGATGAAGGCTTCCGATAATATCTCCAGCCTGAAGCTAGAGCTCCAACCATAAAAAATAAAAGCAGCATTTCCTGGATGAAGAACCGGCTAAAAAAAACCATAACCGGAGAGAAAGCATAGATGATCCCGGCAAAAATCTTATCGGTTTTTCCCAAACCGTCTTTAAAGACAAACAGCAGCAGCAAAATACCAACACCGAACAAAACCGGGAGCAGCCTTAATGTCGTTTCACTCAGGGTTTCAAAGGATGCCCCCGAACTTATCCATGCTAAAGGAAGAGCAAAATAATATAAGGTGGGACCATGATGGTCCTTAGGATCATAGGTGTATTCCCCTCTTTCCAACAGGAGACCAAACTTGACAGCCTGATTTGCTTCATCATGATGCATAGGCCGCAGGTCAAGACGGGCCCCCCTTACTACGATCGCAGCTAAAACAATCAGAAAGAACAGCGCGGTGAATACCGCTCTATTTTTCATTTGACCAGTGTGCCGTATACCTCCACTTCCACATAATGATTCATATCATTGGCGGTGTTGCCTTTACTATAAAGCCGGATGTAACGGGCTTCTATCCCCTTTGGGTCGATTAATCTGCCCTCGTTTGTCTCGATATACTCCTTATCCCGGCCGATCCCAAGCCCGGAAGAGTTATCATGATCATTATTGAAAATAGTGGTCACATGCTCGATAAAATCAGGATCATCAGATACCTGGATCACCACATCCCGGTAAACCCGGGCCTGGCTGTGGTAGTGCCAGATCAAAATAGCATGAAGATTATATGATTCCTCCAGATCGATCTGAACATACTGCAGCCCCGGGCCTAATTCCACGTAATAACCATCTTCTCCTGACTTTTCGCCATCGGTTACAAAATCAACTTCACCAATAACAGGTTCCATATCGCTGGAGACCACAGGCTTATCTAAAGACAAGAGAATTGTACCTGAGGGCACATAAAAATCACCCCTTTTTTTCCCGGTGACTCGTTCCAGATTAGGCGAACGGATATTTTTTGGAGTCCCCACGAACATGGGTTTCGGAAGTTCAAGCTTTAAAACTTCTTTCTCCTGGCCGAAGGCAATGGTTATGCTTTCTGCTGCCGGGATAAAAGCTGACCAGAAAATTATTAATGAAAGGGAAGCAATAATCTTTTTATTCATAGGCTTAACTCCTCTATATGTTTCAGCTTCACGGGTCTTAGATCTTCTGTTGTTTAAATTGTATACTAAGCATAGATTTCAATCAACCATCAGAAGATCTCGATTAAGAACAGTTATTTCTCCATCATTCTTAATAAGGAGTGCCCAAACCTCCGGATGATCCCGGCAGTAAGACCTAACGCCATCCATCTCCATGACCATAAAGGCCGTAGATAAAGCATCCGCTTCTGCCGCCCCAGGATGAGAGACCCAGACTGCTGCATGACCCTTTGCCGGCTTTCCAGTGAATGGATCGATGATATGGTCTCCCTTTATCTCTTTCCCCGACCCGCTTAAAGCCCTATCTTTAAGAATAACCTTATTCACCGGTGTTGATTCTTCCCATCCTCCGGCCACACCCAACGGCCACCCTTTTATTTCTGGCTTGCTGCCGGGTGGTGAACCGGAGGCTAAAACCGTACTGGTCCCGGCATGAATAAAGGCATTTTCGATACTCCAATCTCCGAGGATCTCAAAAGTTTTATCCAAGGCAAACCCTTTCCCGATCCCCCCGAGATCAATATCAATTCCGCCATCGATACTATGGGAATTTTCCTTGGGATAAGAAACGATAAATTGTTTTCCCGATCTTGTCAGCTTCAAAGGAAATTTCCCTGATAATTCCCCCTTTAAAAAGTTAAAAAACCTGTTTCTTGCTCTGCGTTTTGCCCTGCTTCTTACATTTATATCAAAGGCACCCCCGGTATCTCTGTGAATCTTTTCAGATATTTTAAGGGATTCCCATATTTCAATGCCGACCAACAGCTCTTCTCCAGGCCGGAGACGGTTTATCTGGCCTACCTCACTGGTTGCATCAAAACGGCTTAAAAGCCTTTCTAACCGGTCTATTTCATGAAAGACTGCCTGGGCTGCCTGCCCGGCGTAATCTTTCTCCATCCCTCCAATCACGACTTCGAATACAGTGCTCATCGCATGATGTGAAAACCTGTAAATTGATTGATGTAGATTAATGCTCACCCGAGTCTATCATCCGGTGTAAGATAAATAAAAGCAAAAGCCGCCAGCACCGCGGCCAGGGCACTGTATTGATGCAGACTAAATAACTGTATCTGTCCGGCCAATGAAAAATACGGCATCATCATCGACAAGGCTGAGAGGATCAAGAAGAATCCGGAAAGCACAAAAACCCAGAACGAAATTCTCACAAAGACTCGATCCAACTCACTTCGGGTGGATGGTCTGTTTATATCCCAGAATCTGTAATAGCGCGCCCGCATAAGTACACCTGCGCCCAAGGAAGCTGCAAACACACCTCCGGCAATCATATGGAGCATAAGGGGGATTCCTCGTATCCTTCCTGGTAGAAACAGGGCAAAGATAAAACCGCTCAACACCAGATACAAAAAAGAAACCGCCAGACAGACAAAAACCCATCTTTGTTTGATGGGATAAGTCTTGACAAACCGTCGATTATAAAATTCCAATCCTTTTTTCTTCCATTCCTTGAAAGATTCAAACCGGATTTTTTTTGATAAAAACCAAGAAAAATAACCTCTATTTTCTTCGGACTCTTTTTGTCTTAATCCCTTATATTCATACCAAGATAATCCCCAAAAAAGAGCTGCTATGGATAAAATGGTTACAATGATAAATATCAAGGATCATCTCCTTTTATGGATCAATCCGGCTGCTTCGCCTAGCTTTAAAGCAATTGCAATGAACAGGATGATCCCGATCACAAAAACAGCGGCAAACAGCAGTAATTTTAAGAGAGGCCTGGCCGTAAAAGAAAACCCAAAGAGCCTTTGGTAAGGGTCATCCAGTCCCATGAAATCCACTCCAGATTTTTCTTCCACCTGGTCAGTTACCAATGGGCCTGATCCCCGGATAGTACTGAAGAAAAAAGAAGAATTAGCGCTGTGACAATCCTCGCATCTATTTATGCCTAACGACTGCTGGGCCGGCCGCACTTGATGCGCCAAAGGCCATAATATTGGATCTGCTGCTTTGTCTTTCTTGGAAACGAGTTCACCATTCTCAAGAAAAAATCTCCGCCCGCAACATATATAAACATACTCGATCCCTTCTCCTTTGTCTGGCCCATTCTTATTTGAGGCCATGAGTTCCTTGAGAATCAAGACCACTTGTTCTTCCGTTAAAGTTTGCTCTTTACCCACAGTAGCAAGGATAGTTCGGACGTAAAACTCAGAAATGAGAGGTTTGAGATCATCACCTGACTTCCAGAAAAATTTCAGGCCGGGAGTGTCACTTCTATCCGGATTTTCCCTTCTGTCGAGATATCCTTCTTGGAGAGAATAAATATACCCTCTAAAATGCATTTCAGGTTCACCCACAGCATTTTCCATATTCTTGAGAACAAAGAGAACATTCTCAATAAAGACTTCGATTTCAACCGCCTGTTCTTCATCATCAGGATCAAATTGGGCGATCAAGGGCACGATCCCCTGTTCTGTTTGGAGTCCCCACCACAAAGTTTCATCGCTGTCCGGTCCCTCATAAGGAAGAACATCTAATCCCGCATCCAAATTCACTCTATAGACATTTTTGGCCATGATTAATACAGGCTCTCCGGGAAGGTCCGGAGCGGCTAAAAGAGCGGTCAGAATCCGGGCAGCTTCGGTTTCAGCATCAAGAATAGTTTTTCCTGCTTCGATGACTTCGGCAGGATCTAAAGGTTTGAACTCTCCCTCCTCAACTTTCGCCCAATAAGAAGGCCAGATCAATCTATGGGGAGCAAGTTTATTGGATTTATCCCGGGCATAGACCGGCTCGACGATCTGAGGGAAATCCATAGCCCATTGAGCAATACCATATATACCCAACCGGTTTCCCCGGGACGTGCGTACCCTTACTGGCTCTTTTTCCGGCAGAGGCCCGGAATGGCAGACCGTACAGTTGAGTTTTTCAAAATGAACAGCAGGGATTCCATTATGTATAGGATAGGGGGCTCCCATACGGCCGGAATTTTCTCCGGTATCTCCGGAAAACTCGCTTCCAACATGGCATCCTTGGCAGGTAAAATCAAACCTTTCCGACTCTCCTGATTCATCTGCTTCTGTCTCATATCCCCTGATCATGTTGTGATCGATACCATTAACATGGCAGTCGGTACATTTTAATCCAGAGGCAGAATGGACATCCAATTCATAAGTGTGTCTGCGGATATTTACCGGAGAAACCGAATGGCAGGTTAAACACCTTCCATCATCCGGTTTGCGCAGCAGATCAAAGAAGACATTGTGCTTTTCATCAAAATCATTGGGATTATACTTAACCGAAGGAACGACAGCATATTCTGTGTCATCCGGATTAGGTCCGTCAATGATAGTCCATGTCGGAGGAAGCCGGGATGCCATTCCTTTAACTTCACCTATTCCGGAAGCGGCCACACCAGCCCAACGAAAGTTTTCCCGGAGTACCTGCTTGGCCCATTCACTGTGGCTCTGATTCCTGGTCGCATTATGACATGCAAGACAGTTGATCTCCAGCATTCCAGCAACTTCCCACCGGGAGGAAGGGCTGATTTCTTCCCACTCGGGTTCGCTTATCCCTCCCCCTGTCATATGACGTCCGAATAACAAGGTGAAATCCCATTTGGAGAGCCCGATCTCCTCTAGATGGAACATCCCTTTCCAATTTCGGTAAGAAAGAGGAAGCACGGTGCCGGTTAACGCATCGACCAGTACCCACGGCTCCCCTAACCGGCCAGGATCAGATTCTGATCCGGCATTAAAGTGCAGCCCATTTTCAATAACACCATAATCATGGCAGGGGGCACAAGTGTAGCGGGTCGAGTAAGGAAGAGGAAAAGATTCCGAGGGGATAATGGTCTCGTCAAACTGATCCTTTAAGGGAATTCGATGAACCGGCACGGAAAAACTTCCGTCCCAGGTATCCACCGGTTTCTTTTCCTGCGGGCTTAAAACACTTATCAGTAAAAGCACTAAGCAAGAGAACACAATTGTTCGTGAGGTTTTCATACTTTAAATTGTCCGGGAAGGAATTCTATCAAACAATTTTTTTCCACCGCTTCATTCACCTTTAAGACTGTAACGGCTGTTTCATAACCTATTTCAGCCGGACAATTCAAGGGGGTCCCGAATTTGACGGCATTAAAAAAATTCTCCAAGTGAGGCTGGTGAGCCGGTTTTGCCAGTTCAACCGGAAGAGGCCATCGTCCGGCTTCCGCAGTAACCCGCACATCCAAAAAAATATTGCTGGTATCCACTTTCTGGATGGGCTGGGTTTCCGATAATAGCAACCCTTCTTTTACCAGCAAATCCCATTCAGGAGCATGCGCTTCTCTCATGGCCCAATTTCCGATCTGCGGCACTTCAGAAATGACAAGGGAGCCGTTATCTCCCATGAAAGTTTCATAGAAACTGCCGTGTTTGGTCGTGGTTTGAACCTGATAAAAAGCCCGGGATGTTCCTTCCCCGGTTTTAAATTCATAGATTGCCATGACATTATCATACCATTCCCAATTATCATAGTAATCAATCCCTCCGCTGGCGAACACACTCTTAGGATTGACCCCGAATACCCAACTGAAAAGATCTATCTGATGGGAGCCGAGATCGACGATTGGACCGCCGCCATATTTTTTGAAGAGCCGCCAATTCCGGAATTCCAGCATCGATTCATATCCATATTTTTCCAGTTTACTCTGGCCAATAGCGTAGTCTTTGGGCCAGCCCAACATATCGCTTTTAGACCGGTTCCACTGGGCATAGGCTGTAAAAACTTTGCCAAGAATTTTTCTTTCCTTTATCAGTCTTTCAATCGCATGGATATAGCGGGGATTACTCCTGCGCTGGTGTCCGATCTGCATCAATTTACCGGTACGGCGAGCTGTCATGACCATTGACCGGGCCTTTTCCAGAGAATTGGACATCTCTTTTTCACAGTAAACATGCAGGCCTGCTTCCATACAGGCATTGGCATGTTCGGCATGAACCCAATCCGGGGATGCGATGATCACCGCATCCAGATCTTTTTCTTTCTCGATAAGTTCGCGATAGTCCTCATAGACATTGACCTCATATCCGTATTTTTTTAGATAACGGCTGGCATATCTCTGGCTGTATTCCCAAATATCGCAGACTGATGTGATCCTAATCCCAGGAATTCGAAGGCATGCTTCGATTAAAACTCTACCTTGAGCTCCGGCACCGATCAATCCTATCTTAATCTCTTTTTCTCCGGCTTCATCCTTGGGCGGATTATTTTGGACACCTTTCAGGGAGCTCCCGGCAAGGGCCATTCCTATACCGGCCGCAGAGGATCTTAAAAATTTCCTGCGGCTTAATCTTTTGTTGTGATCGGGAGAACTCTTATTTCGCATTGTACCTTCCACATTAGAGGTTTCGACTTCTTACAACCTCTTCATAATATAATAATAAAGGCTACTTTTCCGTAAAAATTTTATTTAACCTGAATTATTCATAAAAAATGCCGATAGTAATGATAACCAATTTATTATCATGAAGTTGGAATATTTTACAGAAAACACTTTTTT
>CAZLBV010000245.1:0-10280 GCA_964557845.1 uncultured Eubacteriales bacterium
ATTGATCGGGCGGATATCCACTGATAAAACCCTCGCCCCAGTTCCAATAATCGGTGCGGATGCCTTCTTTGCTCAAATCGGAATCATAACCCTCACGGCCTTCTCCAGGGGGGACAGTGGTTGGGTCAGCATTGCTGGGGCCGCCCTCAACAGCAGGCTTACCGGATTTTTTTGACAGGTCGTAGATGACATTGATCATATAGTCCATTTTCTGGGAAAACTTGGCATGCAGTGCTTCATCGTAGGTGGTGCTGGCATAAACCTGGGCAAGAGCGGACAGGTAGTGCCCACTGGCGTGACCTCGCAGGCGGGTGGTCTGACTGTCCCAACCGCCTAAGGGACGTACTCCCTCAGGTTGTTTCTGACCAAAGGCATCGCGGAAGTTGTAAAGGAAGTTATCCGGATTACTCTGAGCCAATTCTTTGATGAACTTATCGCGGTTCTTCATGAAAGGTGTGGGGTGTCCATCTTGATCGGGATTCAAAAGAACTTGCCCCAAGGGGTATGCTTCCAATTCGATCTTCTGAGCTGGGGCTGCAGCAGGCTTGGCCAGGACCGTGATGAATGCTTTAGGCTTGAACATTGTACCTGGCACCGAGCCGGTGATTGTATAGGTTCCGGCCTCAGTCACGTCGCTGTTGTCAAGCGGAGCGGGCCAGATCACTCTGACCAAGGGGTCTGTGACGTTATCTTTATAGGTCCCCGGGATATAGTAAGGTAAGTGCGGCAGGTGACCGATGCTGGTTTCTACCCTGACATTTTGCACACCCAAAAGACCGGGAGTCATGGAACGGAGCTTCTCTGTTTCGTGGATTGCGGCTTGATCTGCTTTCTTATCTGCGGTGGTGATAATATCGTCATCAGAGATGGCATTATGATGAATAACAGCCACTTGCTCAGCGCTTAAGGCAATGCTGTAAAAGCGAACATCAAACATTTTTCCATTGAATCCATTATCTTTATCGCTGAGCGACTTACCTAGATACAAAAGATTGGTTTGCCCGTTTTCCTGACTAAGGATATCGGCTAGGGTCCAGTTAACGTCCGTACTTTGTCCGACTCGAACACCATCGACATAGAGGCTCAATGTTTTTGCGGCGGCATCCAGTACTGCGGCCAGATGGACCCACTGCTGGGTACTGACCCGGAAGGTGGCAGGGCCCTTTTCGGCATTATGACCCTCGACAGTTAAACGAACGCGGCAGCCATCAGCCCTATCCTCACCTACAGGGGTGCAGTAGAGATAACGGCTGGTGTTAACGCCCAGATCAAAGAGATACTGCCAGGGAGTTAAATCAATGACATACACCCAACCGGTTACGCTGAGACTTTCCATGCCAATTAAGGCGCGGCCAGGTATCTGCACATACCCTTTGTTTCTGCAGCCCGGTAATGAGAGAACCCGGCCAAACTGATTATCCTCAACGAAAGTCACCTGTCCATGCAAAGTGGCATGATATGTATTTCGAGACCAATCCTGGCTGCTGCCGTTAAACAGGTAACGGGCGATCAGGGAGGTTTCGCCGATTCCATCGAGGAATTGCGCTCCTTCCGAGGCTTGGCCATAGACTGCCGCTGAACTCAATAAAACCGCTAATACCGCCATCAACAAGATCAATCGTTTTTTCATTTTTATCGACTCCCTTACTATAAATTATAGGAATTTTACCGGAAAAATGAAAATATTTATGCTGACCGGCTTTATTTCACGTGTCCTGGTTACTGCTGTCCAGTCTTTTATTGAGCCGGATAAACTTTCTTCAACAGATGGATTCGGGAGAATATCCCGGGAATTCTGTCTGCATGAACAAACTAATAAGAGGACAATTAACAGACTATAAGTATACAGGAGTCAATCAGAATAGTTATCAAATTGAAGAGAATAAGGTTCTATTTTTGACATCAAAAAGTTAATTCATTAAGGAGAGTCTTCTGTGGAAAAGTCAGATAAGTATCTGATAAAAATTAAATTACCTGGTCCCGACCCCTAATTTTATACTTTTGCGTTTTTAAAACCGAGAAAGGTTTTTACCTTAGTAGTAACAGAATCAGAGATGGAATAAAATGTCGGCAGAATTATAAGCGTGAAGAAGGTGGAGGTGGTCAGCCCTCCGATGATCGCCACAGAAATAGGGGCCCACATCTGGCCTCGCCGGCCTGCCGCCTGAAAGAATTGGGGCAGTAGTGTGGGGAGTGCCAGCGGTAAAACCCCGAAAATAGTGGTAATGGCGGTCATAATGATCGGCCGCATCCGGTCGCGGCCTCCCTGAATAATGGCCTGATTTTTCTCCATGCCGGATTTCCTGAGAGTCCGTATGTGATCGATCAGGATGATCCCATTGTTTACTACGATCCCGAACAGAGTCAAAAGCCCCAAATAGGATGTAGTATTCAAAGTGATTCCTGTTAGTGTAAAGAAAAGGACCACTCCGAATAAAGCCAGAGGAACAGTGAAAAGGATGGTGAAGGGATGGGAAAAGGACTCAAACAGCGATGCCATGATGATATAAATAAATATCAGCGCCAGAATGATAGCCATGTTTGACTCGCCTTGAGATTCCTGGAAGCGTCTCCAGCCGGATCCCAAACTCCAGGTATATCCTTCGGGAAACTGTATGGTATTCATAACGGATCTTATGTCATTGGAGATCTGTATCATTCCTTGAGATTTGGTGTTGACCCTGATGATCAGTTTTGATTTTTTATTTTCTTTGCGGATCGAGGTCGAACCCATACGATAGGAAATATCCGATATGGCTGAGAGGGGGATCCTTTTTGACTGTGTTTTGATGCTGAGATTCCTGAGGTCTGTCTCGGAGAAGCCTTCATCATCCTGAATTTTTAAAATAATATCGATCTCACGATTCTCGGTCTTAAATTTTCCAATGGGTCTTTCTGAGACAGAGGAGGATATCGTCTGGGCCACCATCCTGGTGTTGATCCCGCTGCTTTCCGCTTTTTCACGGTCAACCTCGACCATCAACTGTGTTTCTCCGCCTTCAAGGTCACTGGTTACATCCTCGACGTTAGGGACAGTTTTGAGTCTTTCAATCACCATGGGCGCCAATTCCGTTAGTTTTGTGAAGTCAAGACCGATAAGTTCAACATGAACCCCCATGGAATGGCCTCCGCGGCCGAAGCGTTCCCCATACTCATAGGTAATGCCGGCTTTAACCGGTAGAAGTTCTTTTAATCTTTCTTTTATTTCCGTAACGGTTGGACCTTTTTCAGTCAAATTCAGCTCGATTGACCCCCGGTATCTTCCCTGCCGCATACGGCCGACACCGAACTCCACAGTAAGATGATCTATGGCTAATTCTTCTTTTCGTGGCAGCAGAATATCTTCGAAATCTCTAAACAAAACCTTCATCTGATCAAGCGTGTAGGTTCTTGGCATATAAACATTTAAGCTGATCTCCCTTTCTTCGCTGCTGGGCATGAATTCCCGCTCAATATTTTTTAAGAGCTCAAAGGAAGTGACGAAGATACCGATGGCGACGAAAACGACCAGAAGTTTTGTTTTCCAGTTTTTAATGGTAAAGGAGATGACCTTCTGATATCCTGAGGTCAATTTAACCAGCCATCGGGCTTTTTCTTTGGCTTTGCCGGCTAAAAAACGGCTGCTTGCCAGGGGAATGAAGGAGAGGGATACCAGAAGAGAAGCGATCAAGGCTAAAGAGATAGTCAAGGCAAAATCCTGCATAAACCGCCCGAATCCCGATCCTGACATAAAACCTAAGGATATGAAAACTACCAGGGTTGTTAAAGTGGATGCGGTTACGGCCAGAGTAACCTCACTGCTGCCCTGTGATGAAGCCTGAGTGGGAGAATACTGTTTTTCCTGCCTGAGTCTGAATATATTCTCGATAACGACTACACTGTTATCCACCAGCATGCCGACAGCCATCATCAATCCGCTTAAAGATATGATGTTTATCGATATATCTGCACCAAAAGCTACTTTGTAAAGATACATAAAACAGAAAGTAAAAACCATGGCCATGGGTATGGCGATGGCGATGATAATTGTTGTTCTAAATTTTCTGAGGAAAAAGAGCAGTGTAAATACTGCCAGCAGTCCTCCAATGATCCCGGATATGGATAGATCTTTTAAGCTCTGGAGGATATCTTCGGATTGGTCACGATAAAAGATAACTTTCATATTCTTTAGATCAGGTTCTGATTCTTGCAGCGAGGCCATAGCTTCCCTAACGCTGTTGCAGACGTCCACGATATTGGCATTGGAAGCGCGATAGATCGAGAACCGGACCATTTCATTGCCGTCAAGGCGGTCATACTCCTCTTTTGCGGGATAATCATAGGTAACCCGGGCGACATCAGCAATGGTCAGGCCTTTGTCATTCAAGGGCAGATTTTTCACCTGTTCCAGCGCCTTTAATTCGCCGGGAATACGAGCCACATATCTGTTTGGGCCTTCTTCTATGTATCCTGCTGAAATATTTATATTGTTGTTTCGGATGGTATCGATGAGATCATTAATGCGTATGGAAGAAGCGTAGAATAACTCGGGCTTCAGGTAGATGGTTAACACTTTGTTCCGGATCCCGCGAATGTCAACATTGGCGACTCCTTCGATTCTTTCCAGTTCCTGAGTTATAAAGTTTTCCGACCAGTAATAGAGGTTTTCCAGATCGCCGGGCATGGAGACGCTGAAATTGATCACCGGTCTGTCGTTCATGGAGAATCGTCTTATCCGGATATTTTCGATATCATCCGGAAGTTGATCCCGGACCTGATCGATCTTATCCCGGATCTCCATAGTGGCGAGGTCCATGTTGGTGCCTGCTTTAAAGTCTAGATGTATACTGGATGAAGATGAGGAGGATGTGGAATTTATATTTTCCAGGTTGTTAATGGTAGCCAGCATATCTTCGAGAGGCCGGGTGATGATTCTCTCCACTTCTTCAGGAGATGAGGAAGGATAGGGGATCTGCACCATTAACCCGGGGAATGAGGTATCCGGCATCATTTCCAAAGGCAGTTTGATCATTGAAATTATGCCGATGGTGATGAATATCAACATCGCAACGATAATCGTTACCGGTTTTTTTATGGAAAATTCAGGGAGATTCATTCTTGTCTCACTTTTATTTTTTTAGGATGAAATACAATCCTAAGCTTTTTTGGCATTTTCAGTACTTGTTTCTTTGACCACCAGATTATAAATAAGCGGTATGAAAATAAGTGTCAGGAACGTTCCGAAGATCAATCCACCGATCAGTGTGAGCGCCAGTGGGATCCTGATCTCAAATCCTTCATTAAAATCCAGGGCCATGGGTAATAATCCCAGTACGGTCGTGACTGTGGTCATTAATATCGGCCTCCATCTTACCTGGGCAGCTGTTTTTATGGCGTCGATCTTTTTCATGCCTTTTTTCTGGAGCTGGCCGATGTAATCCACCAGAACAATGGCGTTATTTACGATAATCCCTGACAGGATGACTAGGCCGATTAAGACGATCACGTTAATGGACATGCCGGAGATCAATCCGATAATAACAACGCCTATGATCCCTAAAGGAATGGTGAACATGATGATAAAAGGCTTTTTGAAAGATTCAAATTGAGAAGCCATGACCAGATAAACGAGAAAAACCGCCAGGAAGATCGCAAAAATCATAGAGGAAAAGGCCACATCTTGTTCCATGCTCTGACCGGCCATATAAATGCTGGCATCCGGAGGTTTATCAATGGTTGAAGCAGCCTGGAGTATTTTTTCCTTGGCTTCGTCCAAAGCAATACCGGATACATTGCCGGTGATGACTGCGGCTTTCTGTTGGAGTATGCGCCGTATTTCAGCCGGCCCTTCACTGATCTCGATATTTGCCAGGGCACTAAGAGGCACGGTCATTCCCAAACCATTTCTGATAGCGATACGGCTGATCTTCTCGACACGATCCCGGAAATCTTCAGCTACACGCACCCGGATGTCCACTTCCCGGTCGCTTTCAATAAAACGGGTGGCGACTTCACCTTCGATCTTGTTCCTTACCTGGGAACCGACCATGTTAATGGTCATGTCTTGCGATGCCAGAAGTGCACGGTTGAAGATTATCTGGACTTCAGGATATCCTTCTTCCATACTCGATTTAAGATCTATGATCCCTTCCACATTCCTCAGCTTATCCAGCAGTTCATCCGAAACCTGTTTGATAACGTCAATATCATTAGCGGATACCACCACTTCCAGAGGGGCTTTAAAAGAGAATAACCGGGGTTTATAGACTTTATATTTTATAGTAGGAAAGACAGCCAGGTCAGCCCGCACCCTTTCCATGATACGGTCTTCTTTTTTCCCTAAAATGCCTTCTTTTAAACGAATGGTGAATTCCGACAAATTTTCCCTTTCTTCCTGAAAGGAAATGCCTCCCATAGACCCTTTACCGATCAGCTCATAGACGCTGTCGATCTCATCGTATTTATTCAGGGTTTGAGTTATATCTGTAACCACAGCCGCGTTCTCAGAAAGAGAAGTTCCTGGGGTAAATTCCACATTTATTAAAAATTCTCCCTGCGAGATTACCGGGATTAATTCTTTTCCCATGAATCTTGTCAGGAATATGGTAACGAAAAACAAAAGGATCACTGAGATTATGATGATTCTTCGGCGGCCAAAGGAGACGTCTTGAACTTTTTTATAGGAGCCGTAAAATTTTTCATAAAACTTATCAACGGGTTTGAAGATGAATCTAAGCAGTTTGCCAATCCGGTCCTTGGTGTTTTCTCTCCGTAGTGTGGAGTTGAGCATAGGAACAAGTGTTAAGGAGACAAGCAGAGAGGCCAGCAGGGAAAAAGTAACCGTTAACGCCATATCTTTAAACAACTGTCCCGCGATACCCTCTACAAATACAATGGGGAAGAAGACTGCCACAGTGGTGAAGGTGGATGCAGTTACGGCGCCGGCAACTTCTGAAGTTCCCTGAAGGGCAGAATCATACAGATTGGCTCCATTCTCACGGTAACGCTGGATGGACTCCAAAACGACGATCGAATTGTCCACCAGCATTCCTATCCCCAGGGCTAAACCTCCCAAGGAAATTATGTTCAAGGAAATATTAGAAGAGTACATCAGGAAAAAAGTGATGATCACGGAAATGGGTATGGCTATTCCAATGATCAAGGTGCTTCGTATATTCTTAAGAAAATAGAGCAAAACGAAAATTGCCAGAAGTCCTCCTATGATCGCAGTTTGAATGACTTCTTTGATGGTACTTTTGATAAATTTCGCCTGATTGGTGATAACCATGTATTCCATTTGGCGGGGCTGCAGGATGTTCTGCTGTACCTGCTGCAGTTTTTCGGTGACGGCGTTAGATACCGAGACAGTATTGGCATCGGCGGCTCTATAGATCGCCGCTTCTATACATTCGCGGCCGTTGATACGGGATATGACCTTTCGTTCTTTATATCCCCTGAAGACTTCGGCAATACTTCCCAGGGTGATCTGTACATCTTCCCGTTTTTCAATAATTATATCTTTGATCTCCTCGACTTCTTTGAACTCATTAACGGTTCTTACCAGAAACTGGCTGTCCTTTTGCTTGAGGATGCCGGCCGAAAGGTTTACATTTTCCTGGGCTAATCTGTTGACAACGGTAGATATAGGAATATTGAGGAGGCTGAGTTTTTGTTCATCAATATCGATGTGGATCTCATCTTCCAGTCCTCCGGAAATAGAACAGGCGGCAACGCCCTCAATACTTTCCAGAGCTTGTTTGAGCTCGGTTTCCGCTATATACCTTATCCGGGACAGTTCGGCATTTCCGGTTATCCCCAGCTTCATGATCGGCTCCTGATTAGGATCATATCTCAGGATGATCGGTTTGGTAGCATCAACCGGAAGACGGAGCAAATCCAGCTTTTCCCGGAGTTTTAAAGTTGCAAAATCCATATTGGTATGCCAGGCGAATTCAACGGTTACTTCTGACAGTTCGGCCCGGGATACCGAGGATATTCGAACCACATTATCAACCACTCCGCAGGTTTCCTCTATAGGTTTTGATATGATGTTTTCTATTTCAGAGGGGGCAGTTCCTGGATATTCGGTTTTGATCGTTAAAGTAGGATAGGATATTTTAGGAAGCAGGTTCAAACTAAGCTTTGAGTAGGAAATAATCCCAAAAATGATAGCAGCCACTGTAAACATAAATATGGATACAGGCCGGTTGATTGAAAATTTTACTAATTTCATCTGACTACTCTGACTTGCTGGCCATCCTTAAGCGCTTCCACTCCGACGGTAACAATAATTTCACCTTCATTTAAACCCTCGGTGATCTCGACTTCATCCTCTTCGGTCAATCCCAGGATCACCTCACGCTGGGAAACTCGTCCTTGATCCATCACAAAAACAAAGGTTTTATTCTGTTTGAACATTATGGCCTTGCGGGGAATAACCAAAATATTTTCTTTCATACCTATGATTATCTTTACCTCCACGAACATTCCGGGCTTTAATTGAAGGGTATCGTCAAAGACCTCGACTGTGACTTTAATGGTTCCGGTCTGACTGTCGATCCTGGGATTGATCAATTTAATATCTCCCATGAAGACCTTTCCTTCAAGAATATTGGTGGTTATTTCTGCAGTCATTCCGGTTTGCAATTTGATGGCGTCCGAAGAAGGAACAAACACCCGGATCAGCAAAGGAGAAAAATCTTCTATGGTGTAAACCTGCTGGTTTTGATTGACTCTACTCCCAACTTCTATCATTCGCTCGGTTATGTAGCCGTCGGATAGGGCGCGGATCTTGGTCCAGTCCAGCTGGAGCTGAAGATTTTTATAGTTTTCCATCCTGTTGTCATAATCAAGTTTTCTCTGGTTGAATGCAGATTCAGTGGTTTGGTATTCCTGTTCGGAAATAAGATCTTTTTTTATCAGCTCCTGGCTACGGTTTAAATTGGCTTCTGCTTCCTCAAGGCTTAATTTGGCTTGCTCTAACTGGATCTTCGCCTGCTGATAACTGATCTGGATCTCTTTATCATCGAGTACAGCTAAAACATCATTTGCTCTAACATAATCGCCTTCTTCTTTAATGATATTCTTAACATAAGCCGAAAGCCGGGCAAAAACCTCAACGATCCGTTCCGGCTCCACCACTCCATTTAAAACAAGATAGGAATTAAGATTTTTTCGGCCAATCTGTTGCACGTTAACTACCGCAGCATCTTCCTGCTGGGATGCCAGATATTCCCTAACTCGATCCATGGATATGCGGCCGGATTTTAAGGCTTCTTTCATCCGGTCGGGAATATTCAGTTTGTCGATATCGATCTCTCCACCTGGCTGCTGACTTTCTCTATTTGGGGAAGCGCTGGACTTGGTTGGAGGTCTTTTTAGATCTTGGGCTGTTCCCGGTTGATTTTGGTCTCCTGGTTGGGGAGGATTGTCTGACCTACCGCATGCAAAGTACATACTGGTTAGCGCAATTAGTAAAATGATAGCAATTTTTCTCATGTCAGCTCCTCAAAACATTTCAAATGTAATTCGAACCTTTGGTAGTGTAACAATTTGACACTATTTATAGTTGCATGGCTCAAATTATTTATTGTCTAATTTAATTTTAAACACCATATTATACACATAAATTAATTAGAATATAATAATTATTTTACTATTTAATAAAAATCCGGTTAAACCGATAAAGTTTAATACGTAATTATTTGAAAAGCGATTTCGATTTTCCAGATAACATTTTTTAGACGGATATAAGTAAATTTTCTTCCATCCTTCATCTGAATTATTAACTTGAAAAAAGGGGTTTTACAGAAAGAAAATAGTGGAGGTTGATGTCACCAGAACTTATTTCGTATAATACAGTCATAATAAGTCATACAAATTTATATAGAGAGAGGTTTCCCCATGAAAACAATTAAAATGGAGGAGATGAACTGGCCGGATATTAAATCTGCTCTGAAGGAAGGATATACTAAGGTGATCATTGGAGTCGGTTCCATGGAGCAGCATGGCCCCCATCTTCCCACTATTACCGATACTCTGATCGGAGATGCCCTGGCTAATAGGGTTGCCTTAAAATTGGGGCAGACTCTTCAGGCAAAAACCATATGTGTCGGCTGTTCAGAGCACCACCTGGCTTTTCCCG
The DNA here is from genome assembly GCA_964557845.1 of uncultured Eubacteriales bacterium. Taxonomy (GTDB): domain Bacteria; phylum Acidobacteriota; class Aminicenantia; order Aminicenantales; family Aminicenantaceae; genus CAZLBV01. The sequence goes on from CAZLBV010000245.1 coordinate 10,124, forward strand.
GAACAATTTCAATAAAGGCCGATACGCTAAAAAGAATAATGGATGATTATACCGAAAGCCTTATTCATCATGGATTCAGGCATATAATTTATCTCCCCAGTCACGGCGGTAATTTTTCAACCGTGGCGGAAACAGTAAAACAGCAGCAGCTTAAGTA
>CAZLBV010000246.1:0-4314 GCA_964557845.1 uncultured Eubacteriales bacterium
GCTTTTCTGGCTTCTTCCGGATAAATCGGTGCAACTTCTTTGATAAGTTTTGGCGGCATTTTGGCTCCGGCAGCTCGCTCGGGGGCTTTCACTCCGCCCTCGACTCCACCTTCGACTCCGCCTTCAACTCCACCTACCTTGGCTTTTTCCTTTTCATCAAGAGTAAAGGTACATGTTACCGTGAAGGTGACACCCCGCGGTTCCCCGTCGATGATCATGGGTTCGTAGATCCACTGTTTAACAGTATCCATGGCTGCCTGGTCCAGCTCAGGGATGGAACGCAAAATTTTTGTATCGATAACCTTCCCGAAAATATCTGTAGTAGCCTCCAGGATGACAACACCCTCGATCCCGGCTTTTTTGGCCTCTTCCGGATAATCCGGTTCAACGATCTTGATCATTTTTGGGGGGCTGATATCTTTGATAGCACGTGCTGCAGGCTTTGTTCCTGTCACTCCTCCCTCGATGGCTTTACCCATGTTCTCACTCTCGAGCGAAAATCGGCAGCTAGTGGTAAAGGTAATCCCTTTAGGTTCTCCATCGATGACAATAGGTTCATACACCCACTGTTTGACTGCATCGATGGAAGCCTGGTCCAGCATGGGGATGGACTTTAAAACCCTTACACTTTGTACCCGGCCGCGCTCGTCTGTAGTGGCTTCCACCACAACTGTTCCTTCGATCCCGGCTTTTCTGGCTTCTTCAGGATAAACGGGGTCAACAGATTTGAGCAGTTTTGGCGGTTTGATATCTTTTTTTTCTGACTTCTCCTTCTCTTGCTCCTGTCCTTTCTGGTCCTGAGCAAGCGAATCCGGTAGTTTATAATCCGCTTTTTCAATCGCGGGTTCAGGCTGGTTTTTTGCAAAAATCAGTCTGGAGCCCGCAATCCCTGAAACCAGGAAAAATGCGACGGCAACCATCACCGCGATGGTCGATTTTTTAATTTTTGTGTCCATGATCCTCTCCTTGGATAAGATATGTTTGACCCGGTCTTTAAGAGGGATATGGGGAGACGCCAGCCCGACGGAAATTGACAAACGCTTCCAAAGGGTTGTCGTTTCTGCCAGGTTGATCAAACACTCCGCGTACTCTATTGAGTCGTTCTGGAGAAGGACGTGTGTGTCGGAAACCTCTTCTCGTGCCCTGGATAAGGTGCTGCTCAAGGTATAAGCGAGCGGGTTCCACCAGTAAATGGCTGTGATGAATCTCTGCAGGATCCCGGCAAGCAGATCCTTATGATAAATATGGGATAATTCATGGATCAATATTCCTTTTAACTGGTTGTCATGAGATTTAAGCAGCAAATTATCCGGGATCAGGATGATGGGTTTAAATAACCCCAAAGCCATAGGATAGGGTGCTTTGGGTGAAGTAAACAATTGGATTTTGTTGTGTTTATAAAACACCCGTTCAGCAGAGGTGAGTATGGCTTTTAATCGAGGTTCCTTGACTTCTTTTTTTACTTTTCTTAGTTCATGTAGGGAGATAAGTCCCAAACCAAAAAGAAATATCATCAATAGAATTCCGGCACCCCATGAGATTCCGAAAATATTGATGACCTTAACTACCATTAATTCTGTTTTATCCGGCTGTGATCCTTTGATTTCTCCAGTGGGGTCACCGTGAGCTGGCATTTCGGCATTGTTATAGCTGATGCCGATCGAGGGAGATGAAGATTGATCAAAAGTGCCGGACAGAATGGGAATAGAAATAAAAGCTTTTAAAGGCAAGTAATTTAACTGGTTAAGCGAGAAGGTCAGCAGAGGGAGAAGGACTAAGGCCAGCATTGTAATGAGGCAGATCCAGCTTCTAAAAGGAGCAGCTTTGTGTCTGAATAAGAAAACAAACAATGACCCAAGGCCTATGATTATGAGAGATTGCAGGGCTGCATTCAACACCCATTCGGCCAAGACAATGTTTTCGAAAAAACTCATTCCGGTGTTCCCTTATTTATTTTTGAGCAACTCACGAAGCTCTTTAAGTTCTTCAGGTGTGACGTTTTCATCTTCGATCAGGCACTTGACCAGATCTGCTCTCGATCCGCCAAATACGCGGTTCTTTATGTCCTCCAGGATCTCTCTCCGGGTTTTGTGTTTCTCGGCAGCGGCTGAGTAGACATAGGATCTTCCTTCTTCCCTGTGTTTAAGCCACCCGTAATCTTCCAGCCGGTTCATCTGGACTTGTATGGTGGTCCGGCGGACCGGATTTTTTCTTTTAGCGTTGACAGCCTCGGCTACAACATTAACCGTAACCTCTCCTTTTTCCCATACTACTTTCATGATCTCGAGGTTGGCGGGAGAGAGTTTTCGTCTCTGTTTTTTTCGTGTCATATTTTGTCCTTTATTTAACGACACATGTCGTAATTAATATAAACGACATTTGTCTTTTTGTCAAGTTGTTATTTTTGTTTTTTAGGCTCTTCGCAAAAAATGAGTACCTGGAGAAGCATAACTGTGAAGATAGGGAGGGATTCGAAAGTTCCGTCAGGTTCTTAACGCCGTTTCCTCCCCATTTTTCACAGCGATCCCTAAACTCGCACCTCAATCTTTTTCTAATCCGTATGTTTGGCTTTGTTCATCATGCGCTTTCCTCTGTTTTTATCAGCTCAAACATACGGGACCGCCCGGTTTCTCCGGGTTCCTGTGAAAAATGCATCGGAAAGGCTGAACCTTCCAAGTCACTTTCTCTATCCCTTCCCTATCTTTCAGTTATCTTCTCTACTTCCTGGTCTACAATTCAATCCAGGTACTCATTAATGTGATGGACCGTTTTTTAATAAACACAAAGAAATGAAATAAAATTATCTCAAAAAGGTGATTTAAAAAAAATCAGGTAATTGGTCACCTGTTTTGTGTGGTTGCAAAGTAAGGGGGCTTTACATAAAATGGAAGCACTTGAGGAGGAACGATGAAGAGTAAAATATTGTCTTTTTTTTCAATAATGATCCTATTTTTTGTGATTTTAAGTGGAGGTTTGGAGGGGCAATTGATGGTCAAAAAAAATGCAATGGATCCTCTTCCCTTGGGCTCCATTCAACCCAAGGGATGGCTGAAAAATCAACTGCGGATCCAGGCTGACGGACTGAGCGGTCACCTGGATGAATTCTGGCCGGACATCAAGAACAGCGCCTGGTTCGGCAGTGATGGTGATACCTGGGAGCGGGCGCCTTATTGGCTGGATGGGGTCGTCCCGCTGGCGTATCTTTTGGAGGATGAAGCCCTTAAAGCTCGAGTCGTAAAATATGTGGACACCATTATCCGTAACCAGGATGAGGATGGTTGGATCGGCCCTAAGGAAGATTCCTCCCAATATGATCTCTGGGCAATATTTCTGGTCTTAAAACCTCTTATCCAATATTATGAAGCCACAGGGGATGAAAGAGTTCCTCGAGTGGTGGAAAAAACACTCGGGTGGGTGGAATCTCATATTGACCGCAGGCCCCTTTTCAACTGGGGAAAATTCCGCTGGTTTGAAGCTCTGCTCAGTATTTACTGGCTGTATGAACGAGATCCTCAGGACTGGCTGGTCGATCTGGCGATAAAACTACAAGCGCAGGGATTTGATTATATGGATTTTTACCGTCGTTTTCCTCTGACTGAGATCACTCCCAAAGGGAAATGGACCTATATGGGCCATGTGGTCAACAATGCCATGGCTGTTAAAGCCCCGGCCTTATGGTGGAAGATCACCGGAGAAAAAAGCAGCCGTGACATGGCCGAAGAAATGATCGGCAAACTGGATCTTTTCCATGGTTCCGTAACCGGAATGTTTACCGGAGATGAATGTTTCGCCGGAAAAAATCCCTCCCAGGGGACGGAATTGTGCGCCGTGGTGGAATACATGTTTTCAATGGAGCTCCTATCTTCAGTTTTAGGTGATGCTGCCTTTGGCGACCGCTTGGAAAAAATCACATTCAATGCCCTGCCTGCCACTTTTTCACCGGATATGTGGTCGCATCAGTATGACCAGCAGGTCAACCAGGTGGAGTGCAGCATTCTGGAAGGCCGGAACTGGACCACCAACGGGCCTGAATCCAATATCTTCGGACTGGAGCCCAATTTCGGCTGCTGCACCGCCAACCTCAGTCAGGGGTGGCCCAAATTTGCCTCCCATCTGTGGATGAAAACCCAGGATGAAGGGCTGGCTGCGGTGGCCTATGCTCCTTGTGAAGTAAGTGCCCGGATCAAAGGCGCAAATGTTAGGATTTTGGTCGAGACGGATTATCCTTTCAGGGAGGAAATTAAATTGAAGATTTCAGCGGACAGCCCGGTCGGTTTTCCTCTCTATCTCCGGATCCCAGAATGGGCGGATAAA
>CAZLBV010000247.1:0-19557 GCA_964557845.1 uncultured Eubacteriales bacterium
GATAAGCACTGAACAGGCTCCGCATTCGCCCACGCCGCATCCATATTTAGTTCCGGTTAGGTCGAGGTCATCCCTAAGAACCCATAGAAGCGGCTCATCCGGTTCAGACTTTATTCTATATATCTTTCCATTGACATTAAGCCTGAAGATTTTTTTTGACAATTAGGTTACTCCACGATCAAAAACCCACAATGAATTATTAAAGCATAGGGATTTTTTTCAGTCAATCAAATCAATTTTTGAAGGGCTAAAAATACTATTTTATATTCTACAAAACTTAAAATTAGTTCGAATTGGCTTGACCGGAGGCTTGTTTAATGAAATTCGCGATGTCTTTTTTAAACTTTACAATCGATGGTTTGCGAATATACATCATGTGCCCGGCTTCATAGTAGCCCATTTTTACCCGTTCCTTGAATTCTCCATTCAATCCTATCTGGGAAAAAGTGTATTTTGTTCCAAAATAGGGAGTCGCCCCGTCATAATAACCATTGCAGCAGAAAACCATGAGGTTTTCATTTTCGGCCATGGCGCTTCTGAGGATCTCTCCCACATTCAATCCCATGGTCATCCCCACCCGCCGGAACATTTCCGGGCTGGAGGAAGGGGCAGAGAAATTCCAGGGATAGACATTTCCGTAGATGGCGTAAGGAATATCTTTTTCGTATTTCAGTTCGGTCTGCAGGTAGTGATTGAGCATGGTCGAAAAAGATCCCATAATAGCCGCGCTGCTGGGATCGAATTCGTAGTTTTCCCCGGCAGCATCAGCATCAAAACCCTTGAACCGGCTGTCCAGGCGGCCCACGGTATGGAATTCATCTCTGAGCAATTCTTTAACGAAACGGTCATGCCGGATGAGGAGGTTGGATTGTTTGACATAATCAAGAGAAAGCCCGGTGTAGTTGGACAATTTACGGGCGATGTTTTCTTTTTGTTCTTCAGGAAGCAGGTTGCCTTTGAGTATCGCCACAGAATATTCTTCATAAGCGAATTTTTCCACTTCATCCAGGACCTCGGATAAAGCTTTATTCTGAAGTTCAGCCGGAAGTTTTTTGTGGTACCAGGCAGTAGCTGTGTAATGAGGCAGAAAAAGAATGTATGGCAGGTTGTTGCCGGTTGTGAACCTGATGGTGGAAAAATCCAGTACGGAGGAAACCAGGATGATGCCGTTTAGGTACATGCCCAATGTCCGCCCTTGCAGAAAACCGGAAAGGGCGGCGGAGCGGGTAGTGCCGTAGCTCTCACCCAGGAGGAACTTGGGAGAGTTCCAGCGTTTGTTTTTAGTGAGGTAGCGGCGGATGAATTCCCCGACCGCGGCGGTATCTTCCTGAACGCCGTGGAACTGACTTTTATTCTCGCCGGGAAGGGGACGGCTGTAGCCTGTGGATACGGGATCGATGAAGACCAGGTCGGTGACATCCAATAGAGAATTTTCGTTGTCTTCCAGGCTGTAAGGTGGTTTAAGCGAAAAGCCTTCATCTGTCATGGCGATTCGCCGGGGGCCTAAGGCACCCATATGCAGCCAGACCGATGAAGAACCGGGGCCGCCGTTATAGGCAAATGTCAAGGGCCGTTTGCTCATATCCGCAGCATCGTTACGGGTGTAAGCAACATAAAATACAGATGCGCCCGGAGTCTCGTCCTGCTTTAAGATGATCATCTCACCTGCAGTCGCTGTATAAGAGACGGCTTTTCCATTTATGGTGATACTGTGCTTGGTGACAGAAGGGGCCTTTTCCAGTTCAGCCGCGGTTTTGTCTGTGGTTTTTTGGGCGGCTGACTTCTCAGGAATCGGTTCTCTTTGCGCCGATAGATTGAGTGCCAGGAATAAGAATAAGACCAGAATTATTCCTGATACAAAAAGAATGTTTTTTTTCATGTATCCACTCCTTTTTGATTTGTTTTCATTATGGATTTTTAATATCAAATATTAGGATGGGAAACAATATAAAATTAAAAAAAAGTAAAATATGGGGAACTTCTTGTCTTTTAACTCGCCTTTTTTTCTGCTATTCTGTTCTGAGGAGGGCCCAATGGTATCGATCAGCAAAATTGTAAAGAAACGAGACAAAAAAATTGGACAACCTCCCGGCACACCGGTTTTTGTGGGTGAGCGCAAGGAGGAATCAATAAAGATCACGGTTCTCGATTATGATGAGACAAAATTCCAGGAAAAAGAATTATTATCGATCGAAGAATGCTGCGCTTATAAAGACTCATCGACTGTTACCTGGATCAACATCAATGGTATCCATGATGTGGAAACCATTGAAAAGATAGGCGTGCATTTTGATCTGCATCCTCTGATCCGGGAAGATATAGTCAATACAGATCAAAGGCCCAAGATAGAGGAATTCGAAACATTCGTTTTCGTTATCCTTAAAATGTTATCATATGATGATAAAGCAGAAGAGACTCAGGTGGAGCAAGTCAGCTTGATCATTGGAAATAATTATGTTCTTTCCTTTCAAGAAAGAGAAGGGGATATTTTCGAACAAGTGCGCGAGAGGATCAGAAAAGGAAAAGGCCGTGTGCGCAAATCAGGAGCAGATTATTTGGCTTATGCCCTCATCGATGCTGTGGTAGATCATTATTTTATTATACTGGAAAAGGATGGGGAAAAGATCGAAGGCCTGGAGGAAAAGGTCATTTCCGACCCGGAACCAAAAACTCTAAACAACATTCATAGACTTAAGCGAGAGATGATATTTTTAAGGCGCTCGGTTTGGCCTTTACGTGAAGTGATCAATTCCATGACCAAAGCGGATTCAAAGATGATAAAAGAATCGACCAAGATCTTTCTGCGAGATGTTTATGATCATACCATCCAGGTAATAGATACTGTAGAGACCTACAGGGACATGTTATCCGGTATGCATGACACTTATCTATCCAGTGTCAGCAATCGCATGAATGAGATCATGAAAGTGCTGACCATCATCGCCACCATTTTTATTCCCCTAACCTTCATTGCCGGGATCTATGGCATGAATTTCGAATTTATGCCTGAGCTTAAATGGAATTGGGGTTACTTCGCGGTTTTGGGTATCATGCTGGTTGCAACCGGGGGAATGTTGGTTTATTTTAAAAGAAAAAAATGGCTATGATCCCAAAACCTCTTCTATTTTTTTTCTAGCTTCTATCAGCCTTTTAGGAGAGACAGGGTAGGCGGTTTTTAATTCAGGGGCGAATAAGGAGACTTTAAATTCTTCTACCATCCAGTGGAAATCTTCCAGGGCTTTTTTTGTGTCTTGATCTATCTTACCGGCATGGTCTGTTCGTAACCGTTCGAGATCATTGCTAAATATAGAAACCTGTTCCGCTTTTTTCCTGTCTTTATCCGGGTCATTTTTGGCTCTTTCCAACCGTATCATCAGAGCCTTGGCATAACGCGGCAGATGCTTCAGCCTCTCGAGAGGGTAAAGGTCGAGAAAATTAGCAGGAATCAGCTTTTCCAGTTCTCTTTTGATCTGGTCACTAATATTCTGCAGTACCTGGTTTTTGGATTGGGATATTTTTAGATCAGAAAGAACAGCACGGATCTTTTGATAGCTGCTTAAAATCTCGAGAGTCATGCTAAGCAGCTGCGTACTTTTTTCGTTTAAATGAATATTTACATTTTCCTTATAAGCTGCGTATTCTTTCTGGCTGCGGAGATTTTTCCTGAAGGCTTCATGTTTAAGCTTGGTGTAAAGCCATTTTTCTATGGCTTCCTTCCCCCCGAAAAAAAGAGTACTTTTACTGTATTCCTCAGATAGAACCAGGTGCCTTTTCATGTAGTCCAGATCTTTTGAATAGTGCTGCAGGAGCAGGGCTTCAACTCCGAGAAGATGTGATTTTAGAGCTTCTTCATAGTTTTTATAAAGCTTGATACTGACTCCTTCTTTATCTGCATGGAGTGCCGGATAAGCCTCTGTCAAACTTCCGACCAGGATTTTTTCCGGAAGATGATCAAAATCCCAGGAAATAATCCCGTTTCGTTCCCATTTTAACTGGGCTTTTTTCCAGGCTTCTGATTCTTCGGGAAGTGAGGAGGAACCAAGCGCCGACAGCAATCTTTCAATATCTCTTCCGGCTGTGACTTCATACCCCTTTTGGCCGATGACCGCCAATCGGTATTTCAAAAATCCGGGAATCTCGATCTGGTGCCATTCTTCGATCGGTATCTGAATGCTGTATTTTCTTCGAAGGTAGGCTGATAAGTCTTTAAATAGGGATGGGCTCTCTCTCGGCATATTTTTAACAATATCTTCCACCTTGTCGCCGACCGGAACAAGTTTTCTCCGGTAGCATTTGGGAAGCCCTTTGATCAAGGCTGTGATTTTTTCTTTATATAGACCCGGGATAGTTCCTTCCAGTGTTTCCTTCGGGACACTGGAAAGAAGGCGAGCAGGGATCTTTAAGGTGATCCCATCCTCTTCTTTACCGGGAGAAAATCGATATTGGGTTTTGAAATTCATATTATCTAATTTAATTTCATCCGGAAAGGCCTCCAGCTCTTTCTGGTCGGGAATGGTTTTCAAAATATCTTCTTTGGTCAGTCTTAAAAAATTATCGCTGCGTTGGGATGAGATCTTATTTATTAGTTCCTTGACATTGAGGATTCCCGGCAGCCTGTCCGAATAAAAATCCTCAAGAATCCCTTCAGAGACGAGTATGTCCCGTCGCCTTAATTTATCTTCAATGATAGATAATTTGTTTATGAGTTCCAGATTATCTTTCAGGAAATCCGGAAGGGGATGAATGTTTCCTTTAACCAGTGCTGAATGGATGAAGATCTGGTGGGCCTCAGCCGGATTTATCCGTCCATAGGGTACGGTTCTACCTGAAATGATCTCCAGACCAAAAAGGGTGACCCTTTCTTCGGCCACAACTTCACCGCGTTTTTTATCCCAGTGGGGATTCGAATAAAAATATTTACAGAGAGGGCCGGCCAGGTCTTCCAGCCAGGCGGGATTAATCTTGGCGGCTGTGCGGGCGAACAACCGGGATGTTTTGACCGTCTCTGCGGCAACGATCCAGCGGATGGACCGGTTGAACAAACCTGAACCGGGAAAGATCATGGCTTCACGTCCTTGAGGTGCTGTGTAGATATTTTTTTCTTTGTGGACGGCGATGTTGGAAAGATATCCGGCCAGTATGGATCTATGGATCTTGGCATAGAGGGAAGGGGATATTTCTTTGCTCGCCCGTTTCTTATGAGAGATTCTCATTTCCTGCAGGATTGCCAGTACCTGTTCATGAACAAGGATCCATTCTCTCATCCGGTTGAACGAGAGAAAATGGTCCCGGCAGAATCTCCTTTTTTTATTCTGGGAGGATAGATGCTCCCATTCGTCATGATAGCGGTTCCAAATGTTGAGAAGGCTTAAAAAATCTGAGTCAGGATTACGGAATGGCAGATGCATGAGGTCGGCCTGGACAGCTTTTTCTGGAGGGCGTTCCCTGGGATCACGGATACTGAGGGCGGAAGCGATCACAGCAGCTTCGGGAAGGCATCCCTCCTGGTGTGCTTGGAGAAGTATCCGGGAGATGCGCGGATCCAATGGCATCCGGGCCATTTTACTGCCTTTTTCAGTGAGCGTATATGCGTTTTTATAACGTTTTATAGCCCCCAGCTCAACCAAGGTGTCAAATCCATCTTTTATGTTTTTAGGGTGCGGCCTATCAACAAAAGGAAAGTTGGACGGATGCCCCAGCTTAAGATAGATCATACGAAGAATAACCTCAGCCAAATTGGAACGGACTATTTCCGGTGGAGTGTATTGGATTCTGGATTCATAATCCTTTTGGGAAAACAATCTGATGCAGACACCTTCTTGAACCCGCCCGCAGCGTCCCTTACGCTGGTCCGCGCTGCTGCGAGAGATAGGGCTTATGGGCAGGCTGTTGGTTTTTGTTCCGGGAAGATATTGAGAGATCCTGGCCAATCCGGTATCAATGACATACTTTATCCCCGGGATGGTCAGCGAGGTTTCCGCCACATTGGTAGCCACCACGATCTTCGGGCCTTTCACGGAATAGACTCTTCTTTGTTTGGCTCCGGGAAGACGGGCATAAAGGGGAAGGATCGATGTGCCGGAGTACTTTCTGCCTTCCAGCTTTTCACAGGTTTCCAGAATATCCTGTTCTGTGGGCATAAAAACCAGGATATCCCCCGGTTTTTTTCTGCTCTTGATCCTGTCTGCGGCTTTAGCCGCTAAAGCCACATAATCGATATCTTCTCTATTTTCTGTTCGTTTTTCTGAGGGAAAATATTCTACCGTTACCGGATAAAGGCGCCCTTTCACTTCGATGACCGGAGCTTGAGAAAATGCCTGGGAGAATTTTTCCGTGTCCATAGTGGCGGAAGTGATGATGACCTTTAATTCCGGTCTTTCCTGCAGAAGGGTTTTTGAGAGGCCCAATAAAAAATCTATATTAAGGCTGCGCTCATGGGCTTCATCTATGATCAGGGTATCATATTCATACAGTATGGGATCGGTCTGAGTTTCAGCCAGGAGCATGCCGTCTGTGACTACTTTGATATAACTTTCTGGTGAGGACTTGTCTTCGAATCTTATCTTGTAACCGACCGACCGGCCTAACGGTTCTTTTAGTTCTTCGGCGATACGATAGGCAATGGTTATGGCGGCTACCCGTCTGGGCTGGGTCAGGGCGATCCGTCCGTAAATGCCGCTACCGGATTCCAGGCACATTTTTGGGATCTGTGTGCTTTTTCCGCATCCTGTTTCCCCCGAAATGATAACTACTGGGTTTTTTTGGACAGCCTGGATAATCTCATGTTTTTTTTGGGTTATGGGGAGTTCTTGAGGATAGGTGATTTTAGGCAGCTTAATCTCCCGGGATCTACTTACCGCCATGGATCTTTCCAGCCTCTTTTCCAGAAGAGAGAGCTGACTGCATAAGGCCTTTTCATCCAGGGAAATCCGAGCTTTTCCCCAGAGGTTTTCGATTTGCTGGAGGGCTGAGGCCTGATCGATGAGCATGGTTCTTTGCAGATAGGATTTGATTTTACGAATATGCCCGGCTACTGCAGGGGGAAGAGAATCCAGTTTGTACATATAATTATTTTACCCTGAATCGACCTTCAGGAACAATGTCCTGAGTGATCCTCTCGTTTGTTTTCGGACAGAAAGCAACCTTTCTATTTTGTTTTACGTAGAATATTAATGTAAGGGGGAGGATGGGTACTAAAGGTATAAAGATCAATAAAGGAGTTATTATGGAGATGATGCGGAAGATCTATATTCTGGTTATTCCTATTTTCCTTTTACAATTAACATCGAATATTTTTGCTCAGGAAATTCCATCTGTTAGACCTGTCAGCACTTCTCCTGTTATTGACGGTGTTTTAGATGATGCAGCCTGGGAAACTGCTTCTGTTTTTAAGAATTTCAAAACCATAAAGCCAGACTACGGAAAAGAACCAAGTCAGGAAACCTTGGCCTATTTAACCTATGATGCGGAAAATCTTTATTTTGCGGTCCGGTGTTTTGAAACCGAACCGGATAAAATAAAAACCTCTGTCTGCAGCCGGGATAACATGTTTCAGGATGATCATGTGGTGTTAATGTTGGATACATTCAATACCATGCAGGAAGCCTATGGATTTTTTGTGAATCCAGCAGGAATCCAGGGCGATGCCATGATCAATGCGGACGGCAATGGAGATGCCACTTTCGACATGGTGTGGTACAGTAAAGGGACGGTTGATGATAAAGGATATACGGTTGAATGCCGGGTGCCCCTTCAGAGTATTCGATTTCCTGGAAAAGAGACCATCATCATCCGGATTTCTTTTTTTCGCCAGATCATCCGAACTTCTGAGATGTTCAGTTTTCCCCCTATGTATGCAGATGAGGGAAGTCTGCTCAAGCAGTCCCAGCAGATTGAGGTAGCTGGGTGGAAGTATAAGCGTGTCTATGAGTTGCTTCCGGCTTTAACCCACTCTACCCGGCAGTCGGTCGATCAGGGGAAAATGCAGACCGATCAGGAAGATACGGATCTCAGCTTGACCGGTAAGGTCGGCCTGACCTCAGATCTGACACTGGATGCTGCCTATAATCCGGATTTCAGCCAGGTGGAAGCGGATGCAGGCCAGATCGATGTCAATCTGCGTTATACCTTATTCTATCCGGAAAAAAGGCCTTTTTTCCTGGAAGGGAATGATATTTTCCAGTTTGCCGGAAATGTAGAAGAAGGGCCCTTAGCTATGGTCGTTCATACCCGTACGATCGTCGATCCGATCCTCGGATTTAAACTTACCGGAAAACTTGGCCGCAGAAGTTCCTTGGCCGCTATTTATGCCCGGGATGATCTGCCGGATGATCCCATAGATGATCATCCGGATTTCACCATTGCCCGCTATAAATATGCTTTGAAAGAAGATTCTTATATCGGCGGGTTTTATACGGCCAAAGAGTATGGCAAAGGATTTAACCGGGTCATCGGAACAGATGGGAGGTTCCGGTTAACTCAAACGTCCATAGCTGATTTTCATCTTTTTGGATCTTTTACGCAAAGAAATGGTGAAAAGGCTGCTGCCAGAGATCATGCCCTCGGACTTCATTATTTATATGGAGCGCGCAATGTGATCTTGGATCTGGGATATCAGGATATATCGAAAAATTTCCAGATCGATACCGGGTATCTCACCCGAACTGGGATCAGGCGCCTTTCGGCCTTTGGAATGTACCGGATTTATCCCAAATCCGATTTTTTCCAGCGGATCGAACCGTTTTACTGGAGTTTTCATTTATATGATACGGAGGATGAATTGTCCGAGTCTTTTAATCTGTTCACCTTAAGGTTCTGGCTGCCCAGAAGCACAATGTTCAGGGTGGACACGATTTTGGCCAATGAAGTATATGGAGGCGAAAGATTCAATACCGGCGGTGTGGGCATGCAGACAAGCTCCCAGATCACCAAATATGTTTTCATGAATTTGTTTTTCCGCAGGACTGGATTAGTCTATTATGATCCGGAAGACCCCTTCCAGGGCTATGGAAACAGATTGGGCGGAGGCGTTCAATATCAGCCCACAGATAAACTCAGTTTTGTTTTGAGTCTTTCCTATATTGATTTTTACCGGGATTCGGATAAAACGAAAATATACGATTATGCCATTCTCCGTAGCCGGAATACTTTTCAGATCAATAAATATATTTTTCTACGCGCGATAGTCGAATACAATGATTTCCGGGACCGTCTGACTGTGGACACACTGGTCTCTTTCACCTATATACCAGGAACAGTTTTTTATGCCGGGTATGGCTCGGCTTTGGAAAAGCTTGAATGGGACGGTCAGTCCTACCAGCCGGGAAGTGATTTTCTCGAGACTCAGCGGGGATTTTTCTTTAAGGTAAGTTATCTTTACCGGTTCTAACCTGGATTATTCACGGACCGAGATTGGTGCAAACACAAGCTGCCTCGAGTGAAGATGTGTGTAATACCTCGAACTCGAGGCAGTGAAGTGTTTGGGCTGAGATCGGTTCGCCTCAAAGAGGTAAAAAATGCCGATATAAAATGAATATTGTAACACACAACCTGAAAAAAAAAGTGTTTCCTGTAAAATATTTCAACTCCATGATAATAAATTGTTTATCATTATCATCGGCATTTTTTATGAATAATTCAGGCTAAATACCTATTTTCTGGTCAATTCGTCATAGACCAATTCAATGTTCCTTTTCTTGGTCAGGAATTCACCCTGGTCCTGGATATAATCATAATTAGAAAGATCGATGGATGCAACCGCTTGTTCTTTGGTTTTTCCGGATTCGATGGCGGCTGCCACTTGGTCATGCAAGTACCTCAGATAATCGGCAAACCGGTAGAACTCTTTCATGGTGGCAACTTCTCCATGGCCGGGGATTACTTTAAAATCAGGATATCTCTCCGCCAGTATTCCGATTATTTTGACCCAGTTTCTGGTACCGGAGCCATCATTCACGTCAATGTAAGGAGGGATTTTATGAAAAAACAGATCTCCGGCATGGATCACTCCGGCTTTCTCGAAAACTACGACAGCATCTCCCGATGTGTGCCCCGGGCCTAAATAGAGCAGCTTGACTGTTTCGTTACCGAAGTTGATAGTCATTTCACTTTCGAATGTTTCTTCTGGAATTCCTAGATTCTCAGCAGCCTCTTCGGGTTTTTTCCCCTTCAGCATGGAATTTTTACAGTTTATATGGCCTATGATCTTGGCTCCTTTACCAAGAATAGGATTTCCGTCCGTATGGTCGCCGTGGTAGTGGGTATTGATAAGATATAATATTGGGTCCGGGCTGATTTTTCTTATTTCTTCTAGGATCTCGGAGGAATATTTGGCATACTGGGAATCAACCAGAAGAACTCCCTCTTCTCCTTTGAGTATACCGATATTTCCTCCAGCCCCGTAAAGACAATAGACATTTTCATTAACATTGACGGTTTGGAAAACGATTTCTTCCTGATAAGCAGAGGTCAAGCTCAGGAATGAAATACTCAATACAAAAAAGAGTAAAAACAAACTTGCTTTTTTCATGATAACCCTCGATTCATATCCAATTCATGGCAATTGAGATTGGATATGTTTTTTTATTTCTGTGATATCAGGATAATAAAAATTCTTGGGAATTGCAAATCGGATTGCTCTCTTTTTAGTAATAATATAAACTATAAATATAAAAAATTTAAAAAGAAATAAGGGTTTTTCTTGGTTTTTTCAAAAAATTGGGGAGATTTCCGACATAATTTGCCGGAACTAATGAGTTAGTTGAATATTACAAATAGAGGACATTGCTTTAATGAGTAATATGTTATTGGGAATAGATCTCGGCTCTGTATTCTGCAAAGCTGTCCTTTTAGATAATGAATTTAACATTATCTGGAAAAAGGAGATAAGAAACAGGGGGAATCCAGAGATTGTATTTAGATCTGTTCTCGAACAGGCCCGATCCAAATTTTGTGAAGATAAAATAAAAATAGGCATAACCGGATGCGGCCGAGAGTCGTTCTTATTCCCAGAGGAGATCTATTCATGTAATGAAGTTATTTCCCTTGCTTGGGCTGCCGGTATTCTCTATCCTCAAGCTCGCTCTTTGATCGAGATCGGCGGCACATGTTCAAGATGGATCCGTCTTGGCGAACCGATTGAAAAAGGAAAAGCGGGAGAAATCCTGCAGTTTGCTTTAAACGAAAGATGTGCCGCTGGTTCCGGTGCTTTCTTAGAGCAGCAGGCAAAACGCCTGAAAATGAATATCAGAGAGTTCTCTCAGTTGGCAGAATCGGCTGCTTGCGGTGCCTCCATTGCCGGCCGCTGCAGTGTCTTTGCCAAATCGGACATGATCCACCACCAGCAGAAAGGAACTCCAGTTGAAGAGATCGCCTATGGCTTATGCCTGGCTTTAGCCAGAAATTTCATTTCAACCCTGCTTAAAGGCCAGAAATATGTTTTTCCTGTTCTTTATACCGGCGGGGGAGCCTTAAATAAAGGATTAATACGGGCTTTCAATGAGATATTGGGATGCGAAAATAAACAATTTATTTTATCTAAAAATCCGTTTTTTAGCGGAGCTTTTGGAGCTGCCGCAGGGGCTGAAGATAATGGCGGGGAGTTTACACCAGACCAATTTTCTTCCTTTTCAAAGAATTTAAAGCTAGCTGAGAAGAAAAAAGCGATGTCGCTTCCCCCTCTGGGAGATCTAACCTCCAGGTCAGCTCCAGAAATGTCCTATACTGGAGAGGAAGAAATCCACGGCTACTTAGGAGTAGATGTTGGTTCTGTCAGCACGAATTTTGCCTTTATTGATGAAAAAGGGGAAGTTAAAGCCGGCATTTATCTTCCTACCAGAGGGAAGCCTCTTGAAGTGATCAAAGAAGGTTTCGATCTTCTGTTTAAGCAAAACAGGAATAAACTGCTGATATTGGGAGTCGGAACAACCGGCAGCGGACGGCATCTTGCCGGTAGAATTTTAAATGCTGATGTCATTCATAATGAAATAACCTGCCAGATGATAAGCACCAGGCATTATTTTCCCGCAGTGGAGACCATTTTTGAGATAGGCGGACAAGATTCCAAATATATAAGTGTTTGCCGGGGAAGAATAGAAGAATTCACCATGAATAAAATCTGTGCAGCCGGAACCGGCTCATTTTTGGAGGAACAAGCCGAACATCTGGATATCGATATCATAGAGGATTTTTATAAATTGGCGTCCCGGTCTGAATCCCCTTGTGATCTAGGAAGCCGTTGTACGGTTTTTATGGACAGCGAGTTGGTGAATGCACTGAAAAGAGGTGTTTCGATTGAAGATGCGACTGCCGGCCTGGCTTATTCGATCGTGCGTAATTATTTGGATAAAGTGGTGGAAGGGAGGTCAATAGGCAGCAGCATTGTGTTTCAAGGAGGCGTAGCCTCTAATCCTGCTGTAGTCCGGGCTTTCTCTCTTATCCTGGATAAACCTATCCAGGTACATCCTTACAACCGGATCTCCGGAGCCATAGGAGCTGCACTCATTGCCCTTGATCGGGCTTCAGAAAAAAAAGATTTAGAGGTGAAAAACCAGCGACTTTATCAAAGGGCGACAAGTGACTATCAGGTTTCCCTTTTTCAGTGCCGGAAATGCTCGAACAATTGTCAGGTCAACCGGATTACGGTTGAAGGCGATGTAATCTATTTCGGAGATGTGTGCGAGAGATATACTTCAGGAGTGAATGTAGTTAGAGAGAATGCAATTACTTCTGAAGCAAAGGAAAAAAAAGGCCGGTTTCCAGATCTGTTTTCTGCCAGGAATGAGTTGGCGGAAAAATATATGGATAACCCTGAATCCGGAGGGCCCCAAGTAGGGCTCCCCCGGGCTTCTTTCATGGTGGACTATCTTCCTTTCTGGACTGTTTTTTTCAACCGGTTGGGTTGTGATGTGAAAGTCTCGCCATCTTCGAATTATGATCTCTTTAAAAAGGGCCTTGGTTCACTTCCGGCAGAAACTTGCCTGCCGGTAAAAATGGCCTTCGGCCATGCACTCTGGTTGGAAGAGAGTGATATCGATTTTCTATTTTTTCCTTCCCTAATAGAATCCCATAAAAGTAAAGAACCATTCCAGAAATTGTGTCTTTATACAGAGCATCTGCCTTTTATGCTGAGGCCCTGTTTGCATAAAAAAATGATCCTGACACCCTGTTTGGGCTTGAGAATGAACCCGCGGGAATTTAAGGTTAATATCTCAGACCTGCAGCACATCCTCAGGAAAACTCCGGGAGAGATTTTTGTAGCCTACCGGGAGGCTTGTGCGGCCCAGGATGATTTTCAGGCTGAGATGAAAAGGATCGGCAAAAAAGTCTTGAAGAGGTGCTTAGATCACAAAAAGAAGGTATGGCTGATCCTGGGAAAACCATACAACCTCCATGATTCTTTTATAAATATGAATCTTGACCGGCATATTAAAAAAATCGATGTGCAGGCAATACCGATCGGATTTCTTCCCAATGAGGAAGAGCTGCAACCGGGATATATCGGAGTTCCCCCTTGGAAATATAATGCCCAGATCTTAAAGGCCGCTTTTTGGGCAAAGGACAAAGAAGATGTTTTTCCCATTATCATTTCTTGTTATGGATGCGGTCCGGATGCCTTTACAGCCAAGCATCTAACTAAAATTCTGGCTAACAAACCGCATTTATTTCTTGAATTTGATGAACACCGGGCCGAAGCAGGGCTCATAACGCGATTGGAAGCTTTCTGGGATGAGATCGCCGATTATAAGCTTCGTCAGCATAAAAAAAGAATTTATAAACAAACTCCCAAAGAAGACAGTATATCCGTCCGGTCATACCGGGAAAAGAAATTTGTGCTTCCCTATTTTGCCGACCATGCAGTGGCTTTTTCTGGAGCCATGCGGGGGATCGGTATGAAGACCGAGATCCTTCCCATGCCGGATGAAGAGTCAGTATCTCTGGGGGAAGATGCCAGCTCAGGTAAAGAATGTCATGCTTATTCCATACTTGCCGGCGACTTGATCAAATTTGCCAGATCAGAAAGAGAGGGGGGAGAAGTCTATTATTTTCCCGGCACCAAAAATCTTTGTCTTTTAAGCCAGTATGGAGCAGGCATGAATTATCTTCTGCAGGATCTCGGCATAAAAGATCTGGAAGTACTGGCTCCTCCTTTTGATTTTATAACAAGCTTACTGGGGATCGACGGATTGACGCTTTTGTGGAATGGGTTGGTATCCATTGATCTTTTGATCAAAGCCTCATGTGAGAAAAGGCCTTATGAGCTCGAGAAGGGTATGACAGATGAGGTCCATAGAAGGAATCTGGCTGATATAGAAGAAGGACTGGCCAAAAGATCTTTGGCTCCGGCACTGAAGAGATGCGCAAAGAGGCTGAAGGGCATCCCCATTTGCCCAGAAGAACGTCCTTTGATCGGAATCGCCGGAGATATATACACCCGGCAGCATCCGGTGGCGAATCATAATCTATTCTTAAAACTGGAAGAATTAGGCTGCGAAGTAATGCCTGCGCCTTTATTTGTGGATGAGGTTGATTTTGCTATCGGAAAGAAAATATCTCAGGCGATCAATAATTTGGATCTACCCGGAGGTGCCGGTGCTGGACTGCTTCAATTGCACAAGGAATGGCAGCGCCGGAAAATAAGGAAACAATTAAAAGGTGCCGTAAAGTCTGTCCGCGAACCTGGTTATAAGGATGTCATAAGATTCACCTCCCGGTATCTTCATCAGGATAACAATGAAATGCTGCTCCTTAATATAGCCAAGATGGCGGATTTCGTGGTAAAAGGCGCCTCGGGTGTGATCAATGCGATCTGCTTTAACTGTATGCTGGGAACGGTTTCTGAAGCCCTGGCTGCACGTATTCAGAGTGATTTTAATAACATTCCCATCCCGACAATGATCTACAGCGGTTCGGATATTCAGGTCGAAAAGACAAAGTTGGAGGCTTTTGTCTTTCAGGTTAAAAATTATCACGAACAACATAAAAAGGATAATGCATTTTATAGGAGATCGGAAGCAGTCATATCATAATCTAATTAATCCCAATCCTGGCTCTTGATATTAGTTGTACTCAGGGAAAAATATTTGTTAGAATTCCTTTCCTAAGATCAAGGAGTTATATTTGGATTCCATTCTTAAGCTGGAAAAAATATCCAAGAAATACGGAAAAAAGCTCATTCTCGGAGATTTTTCTTTAAATTTAGAGAAAGGCAATGTCTATGGACTGCTGGGAGTCAATGGAGTAGGAAAGACAACATTAATGCGCATTATCATGGGGGCCATCCCTCCTGATTCCGGAAAGATGTACTATAAAAACTCAAAGATCAGATGGAATGACACAGCTTATAAAAAGGAAGTTGCTTATATTCCGGAGGAAGCGGTTTTTTACAGCGGTATGCGGGTGGATGAATTTATTGATTTTAATTCCGTTTTTTATCCCAAGTGGAATAAGAATAAAGCCCGGTCATTTCAGAAGCGATTTTCCCTTCCTCCCAAGTCCCGCATAAGGCATTTATCCCGGGGGATGAAGTTGAAATTAGGCCTTTTGGTCGCCCTGGCAGCAGAGCCGGAGCTTCTGGTCTTAGATGATCCTACCTCCGGCCTGGATGTTCCCACCCGGCAGGATTTTTTATTGGGGATCATGCAGGAAATAGTTGACAGCGGAACATCAATTCTGTTTGCTTCCCATCTGATTCATGAGCTGGAAGGAATAGTTAAACAGATCGGAATCCTTCACCAGGGAACGTTGTATGTGGACGGTAATTTCCAGAAGATCAGGGAATCCATAAAAAGAGTACGCGTAAAAAAAGATAAACATTCGATAATGGTTAAAGATATAGAGGGGTTGCTTCAATCAGACGAAAGGGGAGATCAGATCGATTATATCTTCTTTCCCTGGAGTCCGGAAAAAGAAGAAAAGATTACCTCTATTTACGGAGAAAACGTCAAGATCGAATCCATGACACTGGAGGAGATCTTCTTGGCTTTTATTTTCTCGATGGATCGATCCTCTAGAGGGAAACATGCTGCTGAAGATCTTTTTTAAAGAGTGGAAAGAAAAAAGCCTGATCTTTATACTGGCTGTTATTTTTTTACTGGGCTTGATCCTGGTGAGGTTCTACGGCCGCCAGGACTTGCTTATGTATATGTCGGGTATGTTTGTCTGGCTTTTTCTTCCCTTTACTGCCCTCATGGTCGGATCAAGCGGGTTCTATTCGGAGCATAAAGATAATGCCTGGATCTATTTATTCTCCAGGCCGATAAAGAAGCGGACCATCTGGCTGATGAAATATTTAACCCAGCTCTCGGTGCTGCTGGTTATATATTTGATATTTTTTCTTCTATTCAAATTTATCCCCGGTATGGAAGAGGTGGCTGCAGCCTTAAGCTTCACTCAAGAGGAAAGTCTCTATTCGATCTCTTACAGCCTGCTTTTTTCCGTAGCCGCTTTTTCTGTCGCGTTTTCCCTTTCGATCTTAAATGATAAACAATTTATAGTTTTTTTGGTCTCGATCCTCTTAGGTGTGGGGATCATTTACTTATTGAATTCTTTGCAAAGTTTTTTAAGGTCCAGATACTTTGCTTTTCAAGGGCTTAAAGGAATTCAAATATTTTTGGCACTCAGTTTTGTTTTAGCTTCGATCCTGACATTTATCAAATGTGATTTTTCTCAATTCAGAAAAAAGGTATTCATGTTCAGCGGTTATTTGGCCGTTTTTCTTTTGACAGGAATACTGTTAAGTGCGGGATGGACTGTAGCTCGGTGGCACTGGAGAGGACAGGATTATTTAATGGGGCTTCAGGGGAAAAATTCAGAGGCCTATTTCCGCACCAAGAAAGGCATGTATGTTTACCGGGAAGACCAGGATAAGATCATTCGGCTCGAAAACCTTTCCCGTTCGAACATATCTTCTGGAGAAGACAAGCTGGTTTTCAGTCGGTATGTGAGGAGAGAAAGTGGAAATATCAGATGGCATTCTTATGAGCTCTGGGTGATGAATGCTGACGGTTCTGACAAAAAGCCATTGATATCGACCAGCTCGGAAGATTTTCCTCTCAGAAGAAGTTATCTCAGGGGCTTTCAGATCTCTCCAAATGCGGAAAAAGTCGCTTTTATAACTAGAGATTATTGGGTGAGAAATTGGAATGTGTGGACCATCAATTTGGATGGTACTGGATTAAGCGGCAATCCGGTCGCTATGGATGATATTCATGATCTGGATCTAGTCGGCTGGACTCGAGGAAATGAGTCATTGGTTATGACCCGGATCCCTTCCACGGGAAATCCCGAGTCAGAAAAAAAACTGGTTTTATTCGGCCTGAATGACGGGAAAATAACAGTGTTAGCTCAAAGCCTTCGCAGGCCTGGAAGAACGAGAATCTCTCCCAAGGGATATGTAGCTGCCTATGTCTATTTTGATGAGAACAGCAATGAAGAAGTTCTTTCTCTTTTTGATCTGGCTTTATTCTCTGCTTTTGATATCTGTCGGGCATCAACGGTGAATAATTTTAAATGGAGCAGGGATGGAAAGAAGATCGCTTATCTTTCAAACGGGGATACGCTCGAAATTTATTCACTTGAAGAGAAGGCCGTACAGTCGAGTGTGAAGGTTGCTATTGATATTACCAACAAAGTTGAGATCCCTTTTGGTTGGATATTTGAAGATCAAAAGATAGTTCTTTTTTCTGGCCAGGGAGGAAATCAAAATCTTCAGATATTCTCCCGGGAGTTGATCTTTGAAAAACAAATTGAATTTCCCGTATCTCCGGTTAATGTTCCGGTCATGGTGTGTTTGGATAAAGTGGCTTTAGTCCGGATATTACCCGGATCCCAACTGTGGCGGATAAATTTTCAAACAGAAAGCTGGAAGAAATTGTATTAACGGATGAATAACCGGATAGTATGCGGAGAAAAATCTCCTGAATTCTTTTCCGGAATCGTAAAAAAAAGCAGGCCGTTCTTTAATTCCGCTCCTTCGGCCGATAGGATCTTTTCACTGTTTAAAAGGGATAGAGTGTAGTATTGTTCGGAGAGACCTTCTACCCGGATAATAAGCTCATTGGACTGCTTCGATAAATGGATCAGCTTCAAACCATGATTCCGGTCACCCACTTTTGAAACAGGATAAACCGGCAGGATCTCAAGTGAAGGTGTAAATTCAATTTCAATGACCGTGTGTTCTCTGCTGAGATCGATCTCAGCTTCCAGTAAAACAGCCTGATTTTTTCCCTCAACCGTAAAATCGACCGGGCTTCCATCGATTTTCAGGGAATGGATTTTTGATCCCAGGCCTAAAGCCGGGACAAAATGCAGTTTAAATCCCTTGGAATTTTGGCTTAAGATATCGACTGTGATCCGGTTGTTTTCTCGCTTATACGAGAGTAGGAATATTCCTGTTCCGATCTTCAAGTTGGAGATCTCGACGTGATCCCAATCTGCCGGAAAATGAGGAGAAAAAACAATGGTTTTATTGTGGGCGTCTCCTTCTAATCCTAACAGGCCCCGGATAAAGGGGAGGATGATCCCCGCTGAAGAGAATCCCTGCTGAGACACAGCTTCCTGAGGCCAAACATTATGTGTGCCTGAGAAGACTTCTGTCAGACAACCAAGGTTATGGGTATAGGTATGAGCCGCGGTGCTGCAGAGGAGGGTATAGCCCTGTTGGGGCATGTGGTGTTTAAAAAGAGCGGTATTCACCCAGCTGGATAGAAACGGCCAGACAGCACCATAATTATAATTTAAGGGCTGGAAAAATGAACTCTTGTTAGAGATGCTGCGGATACCCCAATCCGTCATGATCTCACCGGAGCACAATTTTTCCAGAGAGAGCCGGCTGTTTTCTTCAGTGCCGAGTTTCCACATCAATCCCACCGCATTCCAGGGCGATATCTCTTTTACGTGTTCTCCATTGCTGTTAAAGGCATAAGAATAAAACCGCTTTTCAGCATCCCAGAATTTCTCCTTGAAAGCTTTCTGGGCTTCGATGAATGTTTCTCCTGCCAGCTCTGCAAATTTTGAATCTTTGACAGCTTGAGACATTTTTGCCATGGACTCACATGCTTTAACCCAGACCGCGGCCAGGTAGATATCTGTCTCGATCCCGGTTAATGCTCCATATTCCAATGCTCCCAGGCCGGCTTTTTTATTATCCATCAATCCGTCTTGGTTGGCATCGGTTTGCAGGCACCAGTTGAAAGCTCGGGTTAAAGATTCCCAGCTCGTGCGGATGAATTCAACATCTCCTGTGTAACGCATATAATCGTGCATGGCAGCTATATAGTAGGGAGTAGTATCTCCATGAATATAACCGTAATGGTAATCGTTCCACCAGTCGATATAGCCCTCTGCCTGCGAGAGCTCATGCGACATTTTTCCATCATCCCGTTGCCATTTCTGGGTAAAAGCCAGAGCGGTCCGGCAGGTCGGATAATCACCATAGCTTAGAATACTCAGGGAGTTAATATAGGCATCGCCTCCGAAAAACCATCCGAATCCCGGCCGGCCGCTGGTTCCTGAAGCTCCTAACCCGGCTACCATTCCTGTCCCTAAGTTAGGATTATT
>CAZLBV010000248.1:0-20032 GCA_964557845.1 uncultured Eubacteriales bacterium
GAGATTCCCGTTTTCCCAGGCCGTTCGTTCATAATACCAACATCGTATGCCACCGACACGGATACGATCGGAAGGGAAAAATCCTCCACAAGGATAATATGAAGCCCATTATCTAGATCATATTGGGTGAAATGGAAAGGCAATCCATCTATTTCTTGAGGAAAGAGAGAGAATATAACCAGCAGATATAAAAGTATGAATGACAGGACACCCGTAACTCTTAATTTAACCATCGTGGATTTTAAAATAACATAATTAGAGTAAGTCATTCAAATAGAGGTCTTGGTCAACTGATCCTTTTAATAACCAGAAGGGTCATGTCATCCATTGGATCTGTCCCTGCAGAAAATTCATGGAGAGTCGCATATACTTTATCCTTTATGGTATAGGCAGATTCTTTTGAATGTTTCTTTATCAGATCAATAATTCTTTCCTCCTCGAATTCTGTGTTGTCTCGGCTTCTGCATTCTATAATTCCATCCGTATAAAGCAAAAATATTTCTCCGACATTCAGTTTTACTTTTTGTAATTCATATTTTTCTGATTCAAACATACCGAGACAAAGCCCTGTGCTTTCAAGATGGGTGATTTTGCCTTTTTTATTCAAAATAAATGGTGGGTTGTGACCTGCATTGATATATTTGAATTCTCCTGTCTCTTTATTCAATTCTCCGAAAAAGAAAGAAATAAAACGATTGGAAGCAGAGCTGCGGTAAATGAAACTATTGAGCTTTTCGATCATATCCGGCATGGAGTAATCGGGTCCGATCTCTGAATGTAAAGCAGCTCTTAGTGATGCCATAAGAAGCGAAGCACTAACTCCTTTTCCGGCCACATCACCGATCGCAATTCCCAGTCTATCAGAGGAGATCGGAATATAATCGAAATAATCTCCTCCGACCTGATAGCAGGGTATATTAGCTCCTGTGATCTCGAAGTTCTTCCATTCCGGATCTTTCTTTGGGAGAAAATCTTTTTGTATCTGTGCTGCTAAGGAAAGTTCTTTTTCCATTTTTTCTTTTTCAATAGCTTGTTCGATTAGCTTAGAGTTCTCGATTTTGACCGCAGCCAGATTGGAAAGAAGGGTAAGAAGCCTTAAGTCTTCCTCGGTGAATTGTTCAAGCAGGGAAATTCTGTCTGAATATATAATGCCGATGATATCTCGATTATTCCACAAGGGAACACACATAGCAGAAAAAATATTGAGTTTGATTATGCTATCTTGAGCTTTGAAACGGCTGTCTCCTTGTGCATCGGATATCATTATTGAGGAGTTCTTATTTACTGCCATATTGATTACGGTTTGACTCACAAGTATCCGTTGGTTCATTAAGCTGGGATTGTTGATCCTGACAACCTTTGGGATCATCTGAGGAGGATTTCCTTCTTTTAACATCAAGATCCCTCGATCCATGGGAACATGTTGACAGATCAAATTCATGATATGTTCTAATAGTTCTGACAGCGGCATATGCAGTACCAGAGCTTTACTTACCTCACTGATTACTGAATAAAATTTATGTTCAGATCGGATCTGATCAAAATCGAGGGGTTGTACAGTTGCTTTTATGGTGGTGGTGAGGTCCGGCTTGGATAGTATTTCTTCAACATTCATTATGGTATTAATATTCGATGAAGGAGAAGGGGCATCGGTTACTTCAACATTTGTGGCTAATTCTTTATCAAATTTGATCCTGGTAGAACCTATCAATATTTCATCACCTTTTTTTAAAATAGATTCGGTATCAATTTTTTTTCCATTGAGAAAGGTCCCGTTTTTGCTTTTATTATTCTGGATCATAAAGTTGTTCCCGGAAGGATGAATAAAAGCATGGTGACTGGAACAAAAGGGGTCCTTTAGAGAAATGTCGTTATTCTCAGCGCGGCCTAAGGAAATTTTTTGATTAGGCAGGCTGTATTCGAAAGAGTCTTCGTTTTTGGGGTACACATATAATTTTGGCATTAGTCTATTTTTGTGATAATTATAAACTCTTCTGTTAGTGAATATCAAGTTTTAGGGAAATATCATAAAAGACATAAAATACAAGATGATTTCTGTCGTTTCTTAGCGGGACTTCTTTTTAAGAAGATGTTTTATTCTTGTGACCTTGTTTTCAAATAATGAATCATCGATCATGGGCAAAATCATTTCTCTTATGTCTCTGTCGAGGATGTTGTCCAGAAGTTCGAGAGAGTAATCCAGTGATTTTTTTGTACCTGCAGCTATATTCTGATAGGCCGAGTTTATATCGGCTTTGGGATAAATCAAGGTTAGTAGTTCAAAGATCTGTTTCAGGTAGGTTCTAACGCTGCTGTTAAGCCGTTCCAATTCCTGCTTGTTTTTTGTCTCTTGTTCGATCTTATGGATTTCTATGAGAGTTTTAAGGCTGTTTTCAGCGATCTGAAAGATCTTTTTAGAGATTGTGGTGTTGTCATATTGTAAAAGATCATTCCTTTCTCTTAATCTATATAAAGCTTCAATAACATTCTTGTTAATCTCAAGGTCAGTGATAACTAAGGATTCAACTAAAACGTTGGCAGCTCTCTGTGAGTTTATCCTTTGGAGGATATCCGGTATATTTTTTCGGATAGCCATAGATTCATCGGTATTCCACAAGTAGTCTTTTAAAGTTCCTGTGATCCTATCCCCGAATGCAACCAGTGTTTCGCCTGCGCTTCTTTGAGTCGGTTTTTTAGACAGTAGATTGATGATGTAAGGAAGCAGCTCTCTTTTTTGAATTTTTGCTGCAGTATCTAAAGCATAGGTATTTACATCTAGGGAAGGGTCCTGCAGAAGTTTTTTCAAATTTAAGATCAATGTTCGTGAAGGTTTCATCATGCCCATGATTTTTGCAGCTTCCATTTTTGATACTTCGGTAGTTTCACTGGTATCACGGACAACTTCTTCTATGTGTTGGGTCATAAGATCCTGATAAGTATCTTGCGACATGATCTCCTTTATTTGAATACTTAATTCCTGATTGGATGATTCATATTCATCAGTTGCTGGAAGCAAGGCCTCCCCATCCAATTCCAAGAGTGAATCCATAGAGCTAGCTTTGATCTTATCAGATTTTTCGGAAATGACTTTTCTTAATTCCGGGCTTATTTTTTCATTTTTTATGAGTTCGAATAGATTCATGGCGTATAAAACCGGACTTCTTTCTCTACTCTGCAGGGTATCGAAAATCATTTTTGTAAGATCGAGGTCAACGGTTTCGGAGACCATTCTATCGGCATCCTCCCATTTTATTTTTAGATGTGTTTTTATAAGGTTCACATATTCCTGATAGATCAATAAGTTTAAAATAATCCAAAGTAAGGCTATTACAGCTGTTATCAAGCCAATGTATTTGAGCGGGAAGTTTAAAATTGAAATAAAGATTATCAGAAGAATTCCCGCAAATCCTCTTGCGAATTTGTTGACAAACATATCAATAAAAATTTTCACTCTATATTTGGTTTCAGGAGGTATGGGAATATAGAGAAGTTCTCTTACCGTTTGACTCAAGGAGTGTGAGAGGCTTTTATCGGCTCCTTTAATGAAAACAGCCCAATAAATAAGTGCGTAAACCGGTATTAAGAATAGAGATAATACACTGAAAAAAATAATGATCGGCACTATTAAAAGGGCGGTTTTTAAACCAAAGTTTTTAAGTATTCTATTTGTAAGAATCATATGCAGAATATATGAAAAAGTTAACAAAATAGTAAAAAATAGGCCAAGAAAAGCTGTCCGGGCATCTTTATCAACATAAGATATTTCGATAATCGAATTGAATTGGAAGTCGATAAAAGTCGTGATCAGAATGGAAGTGATCATCATTCCGGTTAATAGGTAGAAATAGCGGTTGTTTTTTAATAGATGAAGACTCGATAAAATAATACTTCTTGATTTTTTTTCTTCTTGAAATCCCTTGGTCTTTGTCTCTTTCTGCATAACGAGCGACTTTGAGATGGCCTTTACTATAAGCAGGCAAAAGAATAATGTTATTGGGCAAAAAAATATCAAATTCTCAGTTCCGATTTTTTTTGCGAGAACAGATGCTAACAGGGATCCAGCAATTCCCCCAGTTAATCCACCGCTTACCAGGAATCCGAATAAACGTTTCGCTTGATGTGGATGATAGACCTCATTGACGAGGATCCAAAACTGGGTCACGGATGTAATAGTGAAAAGTTCCACCCAAACCCAATAAAGCATGCGGATCCAGCTTCCAAGATAAGGAAACAAGAGGCGGAACGTTAAAAAACTGACAATGAAGAAGATTAAACTTAATGAAACAAAGATTGTTCGTTTTGAAGATTGCAGCAGCCTTGCATTCATCGGAAGCACTGTTCCAATTATGATGGCGGTTAAAAGATAAGCGAGGGGAAGCCTGCTAGAGGAGAGCCCTTGGAGGAATTCTGATATTTTTACAGTCTTCAGAATATAGGCCGTAGTGGTTAAGAGAAAAAAATAAATAAACAAATAAAGCAAATGGAAGGATTCATTCCGCTTTAAATCAGTATAAGGCCTGATGATCCGGTAGAAAATATTATTAAGATCGATCATTTTTTATTTCTCGACCTGCTTGTGCCTGATCCCTTAAGATTCCTGTTTGCTATTTGGATTTTATGGATCTTGTCTTTTAACGGAATATCCTCAACAATAGGAATGATAAGGTCGCGGATTTCTTTTCTTAAGGTATTATCCAGAAGCTCTATCGCATAAGCCATGGAGTCTTGTGTGCCAGTCTGCAGATAATTGTAGGCCTTATAAATATCTTCG
This sequence comes from uncultured Eubacteriales bacterium, assembly GCA_964557845.1. GTDB lineage: Bacteria > Acidobacteriota > Aminicenantia > Aminicenantales > Aminicenantaceae > CAZLBV01. Next base: position 4,772 of record CAZLBV010000248.1, read on the forward strand.
CGGGGATAAAGAAGCGCTAACAGTTTAAATATATTCATCAGGGTAGAATTTAATTCCATCCTGTATTCTTCGGCCGGAAACTCAGTCTTTTTTGTGTCATGCACGCTGACGAAAAGATGATAATATTTCTTTATTTCAATGAAGATTTTTTTTCTAATCAGGGTGGGTTCTATATTTAGGTTGATTTTATTAGATCGCAGCAGGTCGAGAGCGTCAATAATATCAGTGGAAAGATCTGAAGTTTCATTCTGAAATGATTCTGTGATTGTTTGAACTGCTTTAACCGTGCCGGTTTGGGCCAGGATCGGTATCAAAGCCTTTCTTAACTCCAGATTTTCTGAAGGATCAAGAATATAGTCAGACAGCATCCCCGCTATTTTTTCTCCGAATTTTTCCAGTGAGGCCCGGGCATCTTCCTTCAAATAGGGATCCAAAAGTTTATTAATGAGGACAGGAACATTTTCTAATCTTTGCAGCCGGGCCACGCTTTCCATGGCGAATTTTACTACTTCTGGGGAATTATCCTCCAATAGATCATCTAACTTGTTTACTAGGGGAGTATCAGGAGGCATCAACCCCAAAGCCTTGGCTATTTCCATCTTGGAGGTATTGGTTGTTTGTTTCTTATCATCCAGAACGCTTTCGATATATTCTTTTATTAATGTTTGGTAATTTTCAGAAGACATGATCTCTCGAATGTTTTTTTCTAAAGAATCCTCTTTTTCTGGGTAGTCTTCCGTTGGGATCCAGGTAGTCTGGTCTGTCTCAAGCAAAGAACCCATAGACGCCATGCGTGATGCTCCTGATTCCATGGTGATGAGATCCTGAATTTCAGGAGTAAAACGGTTTTGTATGATCAATTCATAAAGATGCATGGCATAAAGGATCTTGCTTCTGTCTTTGCTTTCTAAAAGATCGAAAATCAGTTTGGTATAGTCCCTATCGACTTCATCCCCCACCAGTTTATCCCCACGTTCCCATTTGGTGATTAAGCTTTGTTTTACTGTTTCAACATATTGTTTGCTTACTTTAAGATTCAAAAAAAGCCAGATGATAATGAAAAAAGAGGAGACGAGGCTTATATATTTCAAATCGAGTTTTAAATATAAAAAAACCATCAGAATGACTGCTCCCAGTCCTTTAGCGAATCTATTCAGAAACATATCTATAAAGATTTTAGCCTTATACTTTGTTTTAATAGGAATAGGTATATATAAAAGTTCTCTAGCGGACTGATTAAGAGAATAGGATAAACTTTTATCTCCTCCTTTGATCAAGATCGCGAAAAGTAGCAACGGCCAAACAGCTATTCCGACACTGCAAAAAAGCAAGATCAGGGGATAAAGAAGCAAATTTAATTTAAGGCCATACCGGTTAATGAGTTTACTGGTTAGAAGGAGTTGGAGAAAAAATGAGAAAACCAGCATTCCAGCGGTAAAAAAAGCAAAAAAGGAAATCAGGTTTTTCCCTCCGGTCAAGGAATTTTTTACAACTGCATTGAATTGGAAATCGATCAAGGTGGAAACGATCAAAGTTACCGTAACTATCCCCGCTAAAAGAAGAATAAATGAATTTGAACGAACGGCCTTAAAACAGTCTCTGAAGCCTATCCGGGAAGGTATTTGTATCTCTTGTCTTGAGTCTTTTGAGCCGTTTAAAGGAGCAGCATTGGATTTATTCTCCAGTTTGAAAATTGGTTGGACAACAAAGATCGTCGAAAAGATCATCGCCCCTGCTATCAGAAGTAAATAATCAGAATACTTAGATGTGGCTAAGAAGCCGGTCAAAATCCCGCCTGCGATTCCCCCAAGAATTCCGCCGCTTCCAAAAAAACCGATCAATCTCCTAGCTTCCCTTGGATTAAAGCTGTCGTTTACCGCAATCCAAAATTGAGTGACCAAAACTACGATATAAATATTGGCCCATATCCAGTAGGCAACTGGAAGCCAATCTAAATTTTTTTCAGCTCCTATGGGAATCAGAAACCAAAAAATAATAATGGAAATTAAAAAAAGAACAAGGCTGGTAATGATCAATCTGTCTCTGGGAATATTTTCTAGGAATTTTGAGTGAAAATTCACAATGATGCCGATCAATAAAGCCGTAAATAAATAGGCATAAGGTAACCCCTCTTTCCCCAATTGATCCAACAGGTTAGCGTTTCTTATGGATTTGATAATGCTGTAGGGAGCGGTTATTAAAAAGAAAAATAAGAAAAAAAGAATTGAAAGTTTTTCTTCTCCAGGATTGATAGGAATAAATCGATGGAGATATCTAAACAACCGGCTGCTATGCATGCTGAAGCTCTATTGAATATTACGATGTGTCAATCATTTATAAAACTTTCTAAGGCTGTTTTTTCATCATCGAATATTTCTAAGACTTTTGTCAGCATCGTGATTTGAAAAACAAGAAATAATTTTTTTGATATTTTTGCGATTTTCAGTTTTCCACCGAGATTGTGGGCTGAAATGTAACTTGCCAAAATTTCTCCAACACCGAAACTATCGATGAATTCAACTTTATCAAAATTCAATAATATATATGTCTTCCCTTTTTCCAACTGTGATTTTACCATTTCATGAAGAGTAATATCGGTTATATCCGTTCTCCTTATTTCGCCCTCTATATCAAATATGATCACTCCATTTTTTTCTCGGGGTTTAATATTCATCGCAACCAACCTTCTTATAGGTTATATTTAAGTCGTTTTAATTTAAATACAAAACTGAAACAAAAACTTGCTATATCTAAGCTTCTATCAAAAGAAAATTTAATTGTCAATTCCATTCTTGCTATTTTACTTGTATTAAGTATTTTCTGTGTATATGATAAAATAAAATAAGTAAGATGATCCCAAGATACTCCAGATTTAAAAAATTCATTATAGCTGTTTTTTTTATTTTCTTTTTTTTAGTAAATCTATCTTTTTCAGCAACCAGATGTGTTTGGACTGGAGTCGATAAGATCGTTGCTGTCGGAGATCTTCACGGAAGTTTTGATGGTTTTGTAAAAATCCTAAAAAGCACAAATATAATTGACGATAAAATGCATTGGATAGGAGGAGAGACTCACCTTGTACAGATGGGAGATGTTTTGGATAGGGGGAAGGATGCAAAAAAGATTTTCGATCTCCTTATGAGATTAGAAAAGGAAGCAGAAGCAGCTGGTGGCCACGTACATGTATTGATCGGTAATCATGAAGAGATGAATATTTTGGGATTGGCGTTTGGATTCACTGGTTATGTCACTGTTGGACAATTTGTTTCCTTTTTGCCTGAAAAATACCGAAATAAAATGGAAAAAGATATCCGTCAGAAGTTTGCTGAAGAGCAGCCTGATACCTACTCGCAGGGAAATAGCCTTCAGGAAGCTTTACAGACATTTTGGGCAGAGACCATGAATGAATCGACGGCGCAAGAGTTTTACCATGAGAATTTCATGAAAGAATATGGCCGGTGGATCCTTACAAAAAATATTGCCATTAAATTAAATAATATTATTTTTGTCCATGGTGGGATCAATAAGAAATTTTCTGAGTGGGGAATAATCGATATTAATGAAACCATGCGGAGAGAATTGAGTTTTTTAAGCCGGGGAGTTTCGATTAATCGAACTATCGTTTATCAACCTGATAGTCCAGTCTGGTTCCGAGATTTTGCCCGGGGGGATGAAGAAGAACTAAAAGAAGATTTAAATTATGTGCTGCAAAACCTAAATGCTGATTATATGGTTATAGGGCATACAGTAACTGCAGTGGTGGATTTTTCTCCAAAAAGCTTAAGCCGTTTTGACGGACGGGTTTGGACTATTGATACTGGTATTTCAGAATTTTATAGAGGAGCTTTGAGTGCTCTTATTATTCAGGATGGAAAATTTCAGGTTTGGGGGGAATTCGAATGACAGTTTTCAAGTTAATATTAATCCAAATTTTTTTATTTTCAATGGTAATTGCTATCACTTTTCCTGATATTTATGAAGATAAAAGCAGGGAAGAGTGGGAAAATTACCTTAGGTCATCCGAAGTGATTCTGATAAAAAAGTCTCTCGAAATGGGGAGGACAGATTTTTGGAAAGTCACTTTGGATGATGGAAAAATGAAAAAAACCGCGGTCTTCAAATATGTTGACCGGACACGGCCTCATCTTATTCCTGATAGTTATAAATATGAGATTGCAGCTTATATACTGGATGAATTTTTACGATTAAATATGGTTCCACCCACAGTCACACGAAATATAGAAGGACAAATAGGATCTTTACAGCTATTTTTAAACAAAGATAATATTATTTCTGAGGAAGAGAGGATTAATAGAAATATCGAACCTTCTAATCCGGAGGATTTTCGACTTAATTTACAGGACCTGGAAGTTTTTGAAACACTTACATATTTGGAACCAAGGCAGATGAGTGATATTAAGATCGATCTCGAATCCTGGCACATATTCAGGGTTGATTTTTCTGAGGCGTTTGCACCGGTTCCGTCTTTATTGAAGAATAGAAAAATCACCGGCTGCTCTAAGAATTTATTTGAAAAGTTGAAGAATATAGATGTCAAGAAACTTCAAGACCGACTCAGTGAGTATTTAAATGAAGAAGAATTAAAGGCTCTCCTGATAAGATTGGAATTAGTTGTAGATGAGATTGACAGCTTGATCAAAGAAAAAGGGGGAGAAAAGAAATCCTCTTACTAGCGATTAATCTTGACTTCACTGCATTATTACTTGCGATCTAAGTATTTAGAAAGAAAATTAAGCGCAATATCCCTAACAGAATTGTGTGCATCTTCTTATAAATTAAATAAAATCAACTTATTAATTAAGGATATGGTTAGTTTTTCCTCAAGGATTTTCACAGGATTAGTGGAAAACGTCTTGGTTGATATGTTGGCAAATTAATTAAAAAAAGGCATAATGACAATGAGGGAAAAAATGAGAATTCGATCTTTTTCAATTCTTTTTGCTTTTTTATTTATTGTTTTGGGATTGATGGCTGTCGGTCAGTTTACCCTAGATGAGATTCAACAGCGAGAACAGTTAGAAGAGTTTCTGCTGAATGCTGATATCATCAGATCAGAGGATGTCGGTGAAGGGGTAACAAAACCATTGAGGGTGTATTTAAGGTTAGATGATATCGAAGCCAAAGGTGTCTGGAAGAATCCCGAGGGAATCCGAGATGGGTTTTTAGAAGGATGGAAATATGAAATCGCTGCCTATAGAATGGACAAGCTTTTAGGTTTGAATATGATACCGCCTACGGTTGAAAGAGAGCTGAAGGGCAGCAAGGGTTCTCTTCAGTACTGGGTTACTGCTGAGTTCAGCCTTCTTGAGGTCATGGAAGAAAACATCAGCATGCCTTCTGAAACTCGGGAGTTAAGAGAAAAGATGAAGTATGTGGCTCGAGTATTTGACAGTTTGATCGCCAATGAAGACCGGACCCAGCAGAATATCCTCTACACTAAGGATTGGCGTACCATACTGATAGATCACTCTCGTTCCTTTCGCAGCTCGAAAAAATACACTAAAAACCTTTTGTATGGAAAAAGAGGCCTGAAAGGAGAAAACCCTTTTCGGCGGCTACCACGTGATTTAGTGGATAGGATTGAAGCGCTTGATTTCCAAAAGATTAAAGCAGTTGTTAATGACTATCTTACAGAAAAAGAAATTGAGGCAGTCCTGATAAGAAAAGGATTGATCCTTGATGAGATTAAAGAAATGATAGAGGATAAGGGAGAAGCTGCCGTCCTCTATTAATCATTATTTATTAAAATGCTGAAAAGACCAATTTTTTCTTAAAAAACCTCTTTTTTCTAAATAATCGATCACAATACGGCTGCTCTCTTCCAGATCGTGAAGGCTGGTGTCAATGACAAGTTCAGGGCTTTCCGGCTCTTCATAGGGAGCGGAGATACCGGTGAATTCCTTTATCTTACCCGCACGGGCTTTTTTATACAGCCCTTTGGGATCTCTTTCTTCAGCGATTTCCAGGGGAACTTTAACATATACTTCGATGAATTCGTCTTTATCCAAAAGGCTTCTGGCTTTATCACGGTCTGCTTTATAAGGAGAGATAAATGCTGTCAGGGTGATCAGTCCGGCATCGGTGAATAATTTAGATACTTCTCCTATACGCCGGATATTTTCTTCTCTATCTTCAGGGGAAAATCCCAGATTGTTATTTAGTCCATGACGGACATTGTCTCCATCTAAAATAAAGCAGAGATGGCCCCTTTCGAACAAAAGCTCTTCTATTCGATGTGCCAGGGTGGATTTTCCTGAACCCGATAGTCCTGTAAACCAGATGACCACTCCTTTCTGACGGAGAAGATTTTCTCGATCTTTTTTTTCTATAGAGCCTTTATGCCAAGTGATGTTAGTTGCATTGTTTTGTGCCATTTTATCCTCATCATGAATTCAATTTTTTATAATAGTCCATAAGGATCTGGAGAACTTCAGGGCGGCTGAATTCTTTGGGGGGCATTTCACCATTCTTAAGCATTTCTCTTAATTTAGTTCCACTTATCATCAGCCTATCTGTTTTATCGTGCGGGCAGGTCTTCATGGATGCCATTCCGTCGCATTTAAAACACCAGAAAGTCCAGTCTATTTTTAACGGTTTGATTTGGAGTTCTTCGTCTCCTATCTCATCAAAGATTTTTTGGGCATCAAACGGTCCGTAATAATTTCCGCATCCTGCATGGTCCCTGCCGATGATCAAATGGCTGCAGCCATAATTTTGCCTGAAGACTGCGTGAAGGATGGCTTCTCTTGGGCCTCCGTATCGCATTTCCATCGGGTAAACTTTAAGTGCAACTCTATCCTTTGGATAATAATTATCCAGCAGGACCTCATAACATTTCATTCGAATATCAGCAGGAATATCATCGCCTTTTAGTTTTCCGACTAGAGGATGGATCAAGATCCCATCGCTGACTTCAAGAGCAATTTTTGTGCAGTATTCGTGACTTCTATGGATGGGATTTCTGGTCTGAAAGGCAGCAATGGTTTTCCAACCATTTTCAGAAAATATTTTACGGGTATCTTCAGGCCGGCCAAAATAATCTCCATACAGATCAGGATAAGGTCCTTCACTGAATACTTGGACAGGACCGGCGATAAGAATTTCTTTCTGGGCATATACTTTAGCAACTCCAGGATGATTATGGTCGGTTGTGAGAAAAACCTTTTCCGCTTCATAGATTTTGTCGTATCCATATTTTTCTTCTATTTCCATACTTCCCATCAATTCTCCACTTTCTTCATCGATCAGGGCGACCTGAGAACCAAGAGATAAGGAATCAGCTTGTTCTGCTGACACTGAAAGTGTTATAGGAATAGGCCAGAGAGTCCCGTTATCAAGGTGCATATTATCTACCACATTTTTGTAATCTTTCTCTCCCATAAATCCATTTAAGGGGCTAAAGGCCCCTATCCCCATCATAATAAGATCCGATGTCTCCCGGGAAGTTAATTTTACAGCCGGAAATGAACGGGCTTTCTCTTGATTTTCTTTGAGTTTTTCACCTTTTATAATCAGAGGTTTTAATTCTCCTCCATGAGGTGGAACCAAATCTTTATACATTTATATCTCCTCGTTTAATTTGTAAAAAATCTAACTAAAAGAACAATTTGATCAATGAAAACAAATTTATTCCGTAGGTAGACATACCTGACGAATGCAATAAAAATGACATGTAAAGTAAAGAATTCAGCTTACAGATAACCTAATGATTTTAGCCGTTTGCGGATCGCGTTGATCTCTTCTTTGCTTAATTTGGTTTCGTCGAGATTATTGGATTCAGTGCGTTCCTTTCTAGTTGAAACTAGATCACGTAAAACATAAACAATAAAATCTGTTACAGAATTGAATCCGCTACCAGATACGATCTCGGAAAGGCGGTTATAGAGAATTCCAGGGATCTTGATGGTAACCTTACTGTCATCTGATTTCAGCTTCATTGCACTCATATAACACTCCTATAGGAGAGGTTATAAGTTATTCAATTATGCGATTTATGTCAAGAAAAAAATAAGATCAGTTTTCCCTATAGAATATCGGAATTCCGAATTCATTGAATAAAAGTTCCAATCGGCCCATTTTACTGATGATTCAGAAATATGGATCATCAGCGGCCCGAGGTAAGTTCAAACACAAGCTACCCTGGATGAAGCCGTATATGTAATACTGCGAATCCAGGGCAGTGAAGTGTTTGGACTGAGATCGGATCGCCCGTAGGGTAAAAGAGGCCGAAATAATAAATTTAAAGATATCATAATCCTAAAAGAGTAACGGTTTTTCAAAAACAATCATATCTCAAATTAGATGAAAAATTTGTTGGGTTGGCCTATTTTACTGATGATTCAGATGATTGAGTTTTTTGTATAGCAGCAGTACATTTTCCCCTTCATCCCGTTTATATTTAAACCCATCCATCATCTTTTTGGTTAGGAAGATACCTAAACCTCCTTTTTTCTTTGATTTGATAAGCGTCTTAATATCGGGTTTTTTTATTTTTCGAGGATCAAAAGGAATACCATTATCTCTTATTTCCATATAAAATCGTCCTTTTTGTTCCCAGGCTTTAAGCAGGATGTAGCCTTTTTTCCGTGAAGGATAGGCATATCTCATTATATTTATACAAACTTCAATTAAGGATAATTCGACCATATAATAATCTTCCTCGGATAAGTGCAATCCTTTTAAGACATCCTTTAAAAACTGCCGGATTTTATTGATTTCTGAAAGTTTGCTTTTAACCTTTAGGGTTTCCATTAAATATATCCTTGCATTTTTTACCATGTATAGACCTAAAATATCAATAAATTGGTTGAAAATCGGCTTTTTTTTGAATAGACCAAAAAAAATAAAGGGAAGGTGATGAACATGAATTTTTAAATCAAAGCCATTAGGGAAAAACTTCATTGCAATCTAGAAGCTTTTGTGTTAATTTACTGAATTCATTTAAATTAAATCCGGAGGTTGCTCATGAGCAAAGAAGGCAAACATCTATTCACATCTGAATCTGTAACAGAAGGCCATCCAGATAAAATATGTGATCAAATATCAGATTCGATCCTTGATGACCTGTTAGAAAAAGATCCCAGCAGCCGGGTAGCTTGTGAAACATTGGTCACTACTGGACTTGTTTTGATTGCTGGAGAGATTACCAGTAAGGGATATTGCGACTTTCAATCTGTGGTTCGCAATACTGTCAGACAGATAGGTTACACAAGCTCAAAATTTGGGTTCGATTATGAGACATGTTGTGTAATATCCTCTATCCATGAGCAGTCTCCAGATATTGCTATTGGAGTCAACCATACAGAGGATCATGAGCAAGGAGCCGGAGATCAAGGCCTTATGTTTGGTTATGCTTGTAATGAAACAGAGGAACTTATGCCTACCCCGATTATGCTGGCCCATAAGCTAGTAAAGAGGTTGAGTACCGTAAGGCGGGAGGGAATATTGGGGTATCTTCGTCCTGACGGAAAATCCCAGGTGACCTTGGAATACGATGGAACTGTGCCTAAGCGAGTGGAAGCTGTCGTCATAGCTGCTCAGCATGATCCTAAAGTTAAATTGTCCGATCTCAGAGATGATATTGAAAAGATTGTGATCAAGGAAGTGATTCCGGAGAATATGTTCGATAATAATACCCGAATTTATATAAATCGAACTGGCCGGTTTGAATTGGGTGGGCCTTATGCTGATTCCGGTGTGACTGGCCGTAAGATTATTGTTGATACTTACGGGGGAGTAGGTAGCCACGGCGGAGGCTGTTTCTCTGGAAAGGACCCTTCAAAAGTCGACCGTTCTGGTTCGTATATGGCCCGGTATATAGCTAAAAATATCGTAGCAGCAGGGTTAGCAGAAAGGGTCGAAGTTCAACTTGCCTATGCTATCGGTGTTCCAGAGCCAGTTTCCATAATGATAGATTCCTATGGGACAGCCAAAATCGAGGAAGATAAGATAAAAGAATTGATCCGGGCCCATTTTGATATGCGGCCTAAAAAAATGATAGAATCCCTTAAACTTTACCGTCCTATTTATAAGAAAACCGCAGTGTTCGGCCATTTCGGAAGGACTGAACCGGAATTTACTTGGGAAAAGACGGATAAAGCAGATGTCTTGAAAAAAGATGCTGGTCTCTAAGCATATATATTAAATTGAAGGCAGCGATAAATTTGGGAAAAATCTTTAAATAGGAGAAGTAATGAATTATGATGTGAAGGATCTTGGGTTAGCGGATAAAGGAAAACTTAGAATTGAATGGGCTTCGCGTTTCATGCCTGTGCTACAACATATTGAAGCCAAGTTTCAAAAAGAAAAACCTTTAAAGGGGGTAAGACTTTCGGCCTGTTTACATGTGACAAGTGAGACAGGAAATCTGGTTAAGGTTCTTAAAAGCGGAGGCGCAGAAGTAGCTTTGACAGCTTCCAATCCATTGAGTACCCAGGATGATGTTTCGGCTGCACTGGTAAAACACTATGCCATTTCTGTTTTTGCCATCAAAGGTGAGGACAATAAAACTTATTACCAGCATTTAAACCAAGCACTTGATATAAAACCTAATATCACCATGGATGACGGAGCTGATCTTGTAAGTACCATTCATTCTAAAAGAAAAGAACTTATTGAAAATATTAAGGGAGGCACTGAAGAAACCACTACCGGCGTTATCCGGTTAAAAAGCATGGCTAATGAGAAAGTACTCAATTATCCGATAATTGCAGTCAATGATGCCAAAACTAAACATTTATTTGACAACCGTTATGGGACAGGTCAAAGCACTATCGATGGTATATTAAGGGCGACTAATATACTTCTGGCGGGAGCGACTTTTGTTGTGGCTGGTTATGGGTGGTGCGGAAAAGGAGTGGCACTGAGGGCGAGAGGAGCAGGAGCTCAAGTTGTCATTTCTGAGGTCGAACCTTTGAAGGCCCTGGAAGCTGTGATGGATGGATTTCAAGTCATGTCTTTAAAGGATGCTGCGAAAATAGGTGATGTTTTTGTCACCGTAACCGGAGATAAAAATGTGATCCGAGATATTCACTTCGAACGGATGAAAGATGGCGCCATTGTCGCCAATTCAGGACATTTTAATGTCGAGATAGATATTCCGGGCCTCGAAAAATTGAGTAAAAACAAACGGACCGTCAGAGACTTTGTTGAGGAATATACTCTGAAAAACGGCAAGAAAATATTTCTATTGGGCGAAGGAAGGCTTATCAATCTGGCTGCTGCCGAAGGACATCCAGCTATGGTCATGGACATGAGTTTTGCCAATCAGGCTATGAGCGCTTTATATCTACACACTCATGGAGAGCGGCTAGAAAAGAAAGTTTATGCCGTTCCTAGAGAAATTGACGAAGAAATCGCTGAAATGAAGTTAAAAACCCTGGGAGTCAAGATCGATAAATTAACCTTTGAACAAAAGAAATATTTATCGGATTGGAAAGAGGGGACTTGATCCCTGATCTATCAGGATAAAGAAGTTTTTACTCCTTGATGAGTCTAAGGTAATCATCGATCTGTTTCTTTAATTCAGGATCCTGGGTTTTGGCCAGGACCTCCAAAAACAATTCTTTGGCTAAATCATATTGATTGTTTTTAAAATAGGCCACTGCAAGATTGAACTTTAGATTGTTGTCATCCCCAGACTCAACAATTTTCAACCCGTTCTTGTAACTGCTTATGGCATCTTCAAATCTGTTAAGTCTCTCATGGATGAGACCCTGTAAATTATGGGCGAGCACCATTCGATTATTCAGCTCCAAAGCCATATTCACATGGTAAAGAGCAAGATTGAGTTCATCCTTTGCAAGATAAAGCCGGGCAAGATTATAATAGGAATTTTCCCGGCTCTGATAATTCTTGTCGTCGATGGCTTTTTTATATTCTATTTCAGCCATATCTATTTGGCCCATTTCTTGATAGATCATGGCCATGTTGTTACGTGCTTCGGTGAAGCGGGGATTTATCTTAAGACAATTTTTAAACTGTGTCAGGGCCTCTTGAAAGTTCCCTTTCATGGCATAAGCCAGCCCCAGTGCATTCATAGTTTGATAGGCACCCGGCTTTATTTCCAGACTATTCTTATAATGCTTGATGGCTTCATCTACATTCCCTTGATTCATTTGAAAAGAACCTAGGTTATACTGATACTGGGCTGAGTCAGCCCTGTTGCGCTCTTTTTTTTGAGATGAAGCGCAGCCTGCAATCATAATGCACAAAAGAAGTACGATAATAGTTTTAAATTTCATGCTTCCCCCATTTCACTTTTTAATTTTCTTAACATAAGATCCTGTAAAGCCGATCTTGGATCTTTATTTCTGTAGAGAACCTGATAAACCTGCTCGCAAATAGGCATTTCAATATTTTCACGTTCTGCCAGTTTTTTGCTCGATAAGGTTGTCGTTACACCTTCTGCAACCTCTTTCATGTTACTGAGAATACTTTTGATAGTTTTACCTTTTCCCAACTCATAACCCACATATCGGTTACGGCTTAATTTACCCGTACAAGTTAAAACCAGATCTCCTATTCCGGCTAAACCGGAAAAAGTTTCTCTCTTTGCTCCCAGCTTCAATCCCAGTCGAGTTAGCTCTGCGATACCTCTGGTAATAAGGGCAGCTATGGAGTTGCTGCCAAATTCAAGGCCGGCCAGGATTCCAGCTGCGATCGCCATTACATTTTTTAAAGCTCCTGCGATCTCAATACCGATTATATCATTGGAAAGGTAGGTGCGGAAATAGGAATTTGAGATCGTATGTTGGATTTTTTTTGCTAGTAATTTGTTTTTTGAAGCTACCACCACAGCTGTAGGGTGGGAATCAGCGACTTCCCGTGCAAAACTAGGGCCTGACAGAGCCACAATTTTGGGTGCAAAATAAGGGAGAAAGCATTCCTCCATTATCTCGCTCATTCGTTTCAGCGAAGTGTCTTCAATTCCCTTGGTGAGGCTGACGATTATTTGGTGGGATGAAAGGATAGGAGCAAGGCGGTTATAGATATCTCTACAAAATTTGGAAGGAACAGCCATAAAAACCATCTCTGCATTCTGGACGCTCTCTTCGATATCGTTGTGGAAGCTTACATTTTCCGGAAAGATAAAGCCGGGTAAAAAGGTTTTATTTTCTTTATATCTCAATAATTCTTGCTGAACTTCTTTTTCGCGTATCCACAGTTTGGTTGAAATATTCAGGCGTCCAAGGTGAAGGGCAAAGGCGCTTCCCCAGCTCCCCCCGCCGACTACAGAGGCTATCATTGGATCTTACCTCCCAGTTTACGTTCTTTACCCTGAATTAATCTACGTATATTCTCTCTATGTTGAAAGAGGATGAGAAGGAAAACTGCCAGACTAAAGTAAACAACTGAGATAGGTACATTAAGGATATAAGCAAATACAGGATAGCTGAGAACCGCGGTTATAGATCCGAGTGATACATAACGGGTGATAATCACTATCCCGATAAAAACAACTAAGGAGAGCAGTAGAGGCTGAACTGAAACAGCCGCATAGGCTCCGATTGAAGTCGCTACTCCCTTTCCGCCTTTGAACTTGATATAAACTGGATAACAATGGCCGAGAATAGCCAGGAATCCGCAGGCTAAAGCTAAGTGTTTATTAGGAATGAACTTAAGGGCTAAAAAAACCGGCAGAAAACCTTTCAGGATGTCAAATATGGCGACTATGATGCCATATTTCCAGCCTTTCACACGCATAACATTGGTGGCGCCGGTGGCTTTGCTCCCAAAACTGCGGATATCTTTTTTTTCACTCAGAAGGAATAAAATATATCCGGTAGGGATCGATCCAAATAAATAAGAAACTAGCATAAATACGATGGTGATTATTGTTGTCATTTGAGTTTATGTTCGGATAATACTTGGTATTCCGCTCCTGTTGGTTTTAATTTGCTTTGGAAGAAAGTAATCTTGGTTACTTTCATGGAGCCGAAATCTTTATCCTTTTGACGGATAAGTTCATCTACTATCTTATGAATATTTTTGCTAGATCTGACCCGGCCCAAAGTCAGATGAGGATGATAGGTCCTTTTTTCTCTCTGAAAGCGCAGTTTTTCGAGATTGTTTTCGATAGTTTGCTGGAGGGACAGAATGTTTTCATTTTCCTGGCAGCCTGCCCATATAATACGTGGAGAACGATTTCCCGGAGGGAACCATCCGGTGCCTCTGAAATTGAGAATAAATGATTCGGAAAATGCGGTTATATTTTCGAGCAGCTCCATGACTGCCGGTCTCTGAACTTCTTTGGTCTCCCCTAAAAATTTTAGAGTTAAATGCATCCCTTTTGAATGGGTCCATCGAATATTTGTTGGTAAAGTGCGCAGCTCATTGATAAGAGCATCAAGTTCTTTTTTGATGCTCTCGTCTAAATCAATGGCGATAAAAGTTCTCATTTTTTCTTACTTTCTAGTTGGACCTGCTGATTGGAGATAAAAAAACGTCTCAGCATATCCAAGGCTTTCTGGCTGGATTGGAATTTGATGATTTCCCTGCTGCCCAAAAAAAGGTTTTTAGACACTGAGAAACCCCCGTCCCAGGCTAATCCCACATAGACCAAACCAACCGGTTTTTCATGAGTCCCCCCGCCCGGGCCAGCAATGCCTGTGATGGAAAGTCCAAAATCAGCTCCGGATTTTTTAATTACTCCTGCTGCCATTGCTTCTGCAGTTTCTTTACTGACCGCACCAAAACGATTGATTTGTTTATTGGAGATTCCCAACTGCCTGAACTTAGCTGCATTGGAATAAACAATCACACCTTCCAAGTAATATTCCGAGCTTCCTGATATATTTGTGATACGATGCCCGAGCAGGCCGCCGGTGCATGATTCTGCTGTGGCTAAAGTTTTTTTCTTTGCTTTCAATATATTCCCAATAACTTCCTCTAATTCTTCCCCTCCAGTGGAAAAGATATATTCGCCCAGAAGATCTGAAAACAGCTGTTCTTGCTGATCAACAAGAACGGATGCTTCCTGTTGGCTCTTAGAGGAGTGTGCTTTTATATGTATTTCAATTTGACCTGGATAAGCAAGAGTACTTATTTCAATATCAGGATTATTTGAATATGCATCGGCGATCATGTTTTCGACCATGGATTCGGTTAATCCGGTGATCTTTAAAACTCTCCGTACAGAAAAGCAGTGATAATTTTTTCGAAGTTTTGGAATTATGAAATTCTCGAGCATGGGATAGAGTTCATGAGGCGGCCCGGGAAGCAGTATAATGATACTTCCGT
>CAZLBV010000249.1:0-3874 GCA_964557845.1 uncultured Eubacteriales bacterium
TAAGCGGATAACCGTCTCTAAGGAGGCTTGCTTTGCTTCCTCATAGGCTTTTTTCATCTGATTGGATTTAACTAAAACTTCCTCTTCCAACTGCTTCTGGCTTATATATAGATTGTCATAATAGTTCTTAATTTTTAAGAGAGATTTTACCCGGGCAAGCAGCTCGATTTTGTCTACGGGCTTGCTTAAAAAATCATCTGCTCCGGCCTCTAATGCCTTTACCCGGTCTTCAACATTTCGCAATGCTGTAACCATGACAATTGGGATTCCCATGGTTTCTTCATTTGATTTGAGCCGTTTGGCAACTTCATACCCATCGAGTTTAGGCATCATGATATCAAGCAAAACCAGATCGGGTTTCTCCTGATAGGTTTTTTGGATGGTTTCTTCACCATCTGTGGCAAAGACGATATTACATTCCAGAGGAGCTAACAGAGCTTCCATTAAGTGAAGATTGCGCTCTTCGTCATCGGCAACTAGTATTTTTGACGCTAGGTCTGAATTTTTCATCTTGTTATTTGCTCGAAGCTAATTTGTTTAAGACCTCTGGCAGGCTGGCCGTGATTTTATTCTTAATTTAGGGAAGGTTGTTGTATTCTTCCCTTTGGATCGGAATATTTTATGTGTGATGTTCTCTTCCTTTATTCTAAATCTTAGTACATTACATCTTAAAGGGAATGAAATAAGATTGTAAACCACCGCTAAAGATGATTTTAAGGGTGATTTAATTAGCCGTAATGTAACCTTAAGAGGTGAGTTTTAAAAGAAAATTTAAAATTTGTCTCACCCCCCTATTTAGCCTCAGCCCAGTTCACTCCCCATCCCAGATGTACTTTGATGGGAACCTTTAGGGTAAAAGATTTCTCCATTTTGTCAATTACAATTCGTTCGATTATCTTTTGCTCTTCGTCCGGAACATCAAACACGAGTTCATCATGAACCTGAAGGATCATTTTTGTTTTCAACTTCTTTTTCTTTAATTCCTGCCAAATATCTATCATGGCTTTCTTTATAAGATCCGCTGCTGTCCCTTGGATAGGAGTGTTTAGAGCGATTCTTCTTCCTGCCTGCTGGATGGCATTATTACTGTGCCTTAATTCTGGAACTTGTCTTTTTCTGCCGAAAAGTGTTTCTGAAAATCCTTTTTTTTCTGCATCGGTAACGATTTTTTCAAGATATTCATGGACTTTGGGATATTTGGCATAATAGGTGTCGATGAACTCTTGTGCCTCTTCTCTGGTTGTGCCCAATTCTTTTGCCAGAGAAAAGGCTGAAGCTCCGTAGATCATGGAAAAATTTATTATCTTCGCCCGCCTCCTCTGTTCATCGGGAAATAGATCCGATGCATCTCCAAATACGCGGGCGGCAGTTTCCTGGTGAATATCACGGTCTTTTTTAAAGGTTTCGATTAGAGCTGGATCTTCAGAGAGATGAGCCAATACTCTAAGCTCGACCTGTGAATAATCCGCCGATAAAAGGAGATTTCCGGGGGAGGGAATAAAGGCCTCACGAAAACGTTTTCCCCATTCATCTTTTACAGGAATGTTTTGGAGGTTGGGATCGCTGCTGGATAAACGTCCTGTGGCTGTGACTGTTTGATTGTATGATGTATGGATCCGCTGAGTTTCAGGATTGATGAGTAAAGGGAGGGTGTCTGCATAAGTAGATTTCAATTTAGATAGTTTTCTATAATCAAGGACGCATTCAACGATTATATGTTTTCCCGCCAGTTCTTGCAGTACGTCCATGTTGGTTGAGAGGCTTCTGGTTTTCCTGGTTTTTCTGCTTGAATTCAATCCGATCTTATCAAATAGAATGTAGGCCATTTGCTGGGGGGAATTGAGATTGAATTTCTCACCCGTGATGGTGAATATCTTTTTTTCCAGGCTGTGGAGCTTTTCTTGAAGTTCTTCGGAAAGCCTGTAAAGTACATTCTTATCCAGGTTGACTCCCCAGATTTCCATGTTTGCCAAAACTTCTATCAACGGGAGCTCCAGAGTTTTATAGAGATTATCCAGCCCCTCTTCCTTAATTCTGGGAAAAAGAATTGAGGCCAACCTGAAAGCAAAATCAGCATCCTGACAGGCATAAGGTGTTACCTTATTTATATCTACTTTATTCATAGTCACTGCATTTCTGCCTTTGCCTGCGATTTCTTCATAAGGAATTGCTTCGGTCTTAAGATAAACTGCGGCCAGTTTATTCAGATTGTGCTTTCCCCAATTAGGCTCCAGCAAATAGGAGAGAACCATGGTATCCATTTCGAGTCCCTGGAGTTCAAGTCCATTGCGCTTAAGGACGATGTAATCATATTTTATGTTTTGTCCGGTTTTCTTAATTCTAGGATCGCTTAATACTTGTTCTAAAAGCGACAAGGCTTCGGATTTGGAAATCTGCTGTGGGGCTGAATCGTAGTTATGTCCAAGGGGAATATACCAGGCTTTATAAGGTTCGATCGATAATGATATTCCTACAAGATTAGCCTGTGTAGGGTAGAGGCTGTCTGTTTCTGTATCAACTGCCACTTCTCCTTTCTTTTTGATCTGTCCTATCAAAGTTTTTAAATCTGCAACATCCAGGATAGTTGAGTAGTCAGTTTTGGTTTTTTCCTTTGAATCCAGGTAGTTTGTTACCAGAGATACAAACTCCATCTCTTCTAAGAGGGGAAGAAGTTTATCCAGGTCAGGTTCTCCTATTTGCAGGCTGTTAAGATCAAAATCTAAATCAAGGTCGTCTTTAAGTGTGACTAATTCCCGGCTCAATTCCAGCAGAGGGAGATTTTTTTCAATTTTCTCCCGCAGGGAAGCTTTCGGAATTTGATCCAGATTATCTATAAGTTTATCAAGCGAACCGAAATCTTGAATAAGGGTTTTTGAAGTTTTTTCACCAATTCCAGGTACTCCAGGTACATTATCTGAGGAATCTCCCCATAGAGATAAGACGTCTCTAACTTGGGAGGGTAAGACCCCGAAGGATTCTTTGACTTTTTCTTCATCGAAATATACATTTTTTGCAGGATTAAAGATCGTGGTTAAAGTATCTACACATTGTAGAAGGTCTTTATCAGTGGTAACGATTACCGTTTTTATGCTGTGTTTTTTTGCCTTGTGAGCGAGGCTTACTAAGACATCATCGGCTTCATAATTTTCATATTCATAAATTGGGATCTTCATGGCTTTGAGAATTTTTTTGATCACAGGCAATTGTACAACCAAATCATCAGGCATCGGTTTTCTTGTCGCTTTATATTCTTTATATTTTACATGGCGGATAGTTGGCCCTTTAGCATCAAATACTACCCCTAGAAAACCTGGGTTTTCCTGCTCCTGCAGCCGGCGAAGTATATTCAGAAAGCCATAAATTGCATTGGTGGGAAATCCTTTTGATGTAGATAGGCGCTGGATAGCGTAATAAGATCTGTAAAGCAAAGAATTTCCGTCGATTAAAAATAATTTTTTTCCCGGCATAAATGTCTCCCTTAACTAGAGTTCCAAAAAAATAGCAGGTTCTATTCTTTATTTTATCTAAAATCGATGAGAAAAAGTAGGATTAAAAAATATTCTAAAAGTCTCTTTTTTGTTTATTGTTTAATTATGATATCAGCTTTCTTTATAAATAATTCATATCAGAGATGGTCGAGCTTGCCTTCCCGTATCTCTCTCAAAATAGTATCATGCTGATCTTTTATAATAGATTTAATCTTATCTCTTAGATCGGGCTTGCCGAGGAAATTTGTATAAAATGTCCTTCTTGAGGAAAGAACTTTTCCGGATTTATAGATAATGGATTCTATATATTTTGCCGACATGCCCATGTCTTGGGTTTGGACATGGAAATTCACGCCGTTATGTATGATCTCTGTGTTGAAACCTGC
>CAZLBV010000250.1:0-20050 GCA_964557845.1 uncultured Eubacteriales bacterium
TCTCGGAATCATTTTCGTGAAAACTCCCCCTAGAGTCTCGATCCCCAAAGTTAATGGAGTTACATCCAGTAAAAGAACATCCTTTACATCCCCGGACAAAACCGCACCCTGGATCGCAGCACCGGCAGCAACCACTTCATCAGGGTTGACACCTTTGTTCGGTTCTTTTTTAAATATATCTCTTACTAATTCCTGAACCTTGGGAATTCTGGTCGAACCACCTACCAGTATAACTTCATTTATGTCTTGCGCAGTTATTCCGGCGTCTTTCAATGCTTGCTGACAGGGATCCAGTGTCCTCTGCACAATGTCTTCCATAAGCTGCTCAAGCTTGGATCTGGTCATTTTTATTAAAAAATGCTTTGGGCCTGAGGCATCGGCTGTAATAAAAGGAAGGTTGATCTCAGTTTCCGTAGTTGTGGATAATTCGATTTTGGCTTTTTCTGCTGCTTCTTTCAATCTTTGCAGAGCCATTTTATCTTTGGTTAGATCAATTCCTGATTCCTTTTTAAATTCTGCTACTAAATAATCCTGTATCTTCTGATCGATATCATCTCCTCCAAGATGGGTATCTCCATTGGTAGATTTAACTTCAACTACGCCTTCACCTATCTCAAGTATGGAAATGTCGAAGGTTCCTCCTCCAAAATCATAAACAGCAACTGTTTGATCTTTTTTCTTATCCATTCCGTAAGCCAGTGCCGCTGCTGTAGGTTCATTTATGATCCTTTCAACCTTTAATCCTGCTATTTTGCCTGCATCTTTAGTAGCCTTTCTCTGACTATCATTAAAGTAGGCCGGAACCGTGATAACAGCATTTTCAATTTTTTCTCCCAAATAATCTTCGGCGGCTTTTTTCAATTTTCTTAGAATCAGTGCAGATATTTCCGGTGGAGCGTATTTTTTTCCTAAAGCTTCAATGACAGCATTCCCGCTTGAATCTTCGACGACTTTAAAGGGAACTTGTTTGATCTCCTCTGGAACTTCCTTAAATCTTCTCCCCATAAATCTTTTAATAGAATATATGGTATTCTCAGGGTTAGTAATTCTCTGTCGTTTAGCAACCTGACCGACTAATCTTTCTCCTTTCTCAGTAAAAGCAACAACTGAAGGAGTTGTCCTCCCACCTTCTTCATTCTGAATAATGACAGGTTTATCTCCTTCCATGACTGCAACTACAGAATTAGTCGTACCCAAGTCAATTCCAATCGTTTTTGACATAATTCATCTCCTCTAAATTAAGTATATGTATAATATAAAATATGAGTGTGTCTTTGTCAAGTATATTTTATAATTAAACCATAAAAAAACCCGTCATTTCTAACGGGTTTTTTTATTTTTAGGATAATACAGCAGGGTTATCGATAGGTTTTGAATTTTTTCTTCAAAATATCTAAAATTCTTTATTCATCGGGATCAATGATAAATCTCTCTTTCATTAATGTCTGGACTTCAGATCGCGCCTTTTTGATTATGGATTCAGCCATCTTAAATCTTTCTTCAGGAGAAGTTTTCACCCTTGCTACACCTTGTTCAATTCCTTTGTTCCCTACTGCTATGGCTTCTCTTGGAAACACCTCCCATTGGTCCATATTCGGTATGATGTAGTCCTCGTTTATCCCTTTATCTTCCGCCACCTTTGCCAGTTCATTAGCAGCTTCAATACACATCTCATCAGTTATCTTGGTAGCTCTGATATCCAACGCTCCTCTAAATATACCTGGGAAACCTAAGGAATTATTTACCTGATTTGGAAAATCAGATCTTCCGGTAGCCACAATTCTCGCACCCGCTTCTTTCGCTTCCCATGGCCATATCTCCGGAATAGGATTTGCCTCAGCAAAAACAATCGCATCCTCTCTCATCGTTTTTACCCATTCTTTTTTTATGACTCCAGGCCCCACTTTGGAAGCGGAGATAAGAACGTCTGTATCCCGGATGGCATCGGCCATATCGCCTTTTCTATTTTCTTTATTGGTTATCTCGCAGATATGCCACTTCTCTTTGAAATCCTTTTTTAAAGTTTCTTTATCCTCACGATCCCTATATAAAATACCTTTTGAATCTACTTGAATTATATTCCCAGGAGTGACGCCTGCCTTCACGATCAGACGTGAGATAGCAATATTGGCGGCGCCGGCACCGATCAGTGATACCTTAATATCCTTGATATCTTTTTTAACTATCTTAAGTGCATTGATCAAACCAGCCACGGTCACGCAAGCTGTTCCTTGTTGGTCATCATGCCAGACAGGGATTTCACATTCTTCTCTTAAAGTATCAAGAATATAGAAACACTTGGGATGGGACATATCTTCCAGGTTGACCCCACCGAATGTAGGCTGCAGCCACTTGACCATTTGAATGATCTGGTCAGGATCTTTAGTTCCTATACAAATTGGAAAAGCATCGACACCCCCTAAATATTTGTAGAGAAGAGCCTTGCCTTCCATTACCGGCAGCCCTGCTTCCGGACCGATGTCCCCAAGACCCAAAACTCTGGAACCATCAGAAACAACAGCTACAAAGTTTCCCTTATTGGTCATCTCGTAAGCTTTTTCTTTATCTTTTTCGATCTCTCTACACGGATCAGCAACTCCAGGAGTATACCAAACCGCAAAATCATTGAAGTCCCTGATCCTGCATTTAGGAATGACTTCGATCTTCCCCCTATAAAAAGGATGAAGACGCATCGCATCCTTAGCTGGTTGTTCCGCCTTTTCTAGTAATTCTTCAACCGTTACTTCTTTCATTTATAATGCCTCCTTGGAATGGCAGCCGAAATATTATTTATTTCACCATTCCATAAATTATATTTATAATAATAATAATAATAATTGACCCATTATAGCCCCCTTCCATTAAAAGTCAATCTGTTTGATTGTCACTCCCTAACAGCCTACAGGTCTCCCGGCTGGTTGTCCCCCATATGGTTAAAACCTCAACGATGAAGAAAACATCTTTCACTATCAGTTTCACCAGGTTTTTTGGTAATAATCATGGCTATATTTAACTCATTGGCCTTATCGATTATTTCTTGATCCCTGATCGATCCCAAAGGATAAATTATGGCCGTGATCCTGTTTTTCCCGGCGAGTTCAACGACATCACTGAACGGCATAAATGCATCAGAAGCCATCACACATCCCTCAGGTCCATAGCCCCGGCGTGAAAACTTAATCGCATCTTCAGCCGCATCAATACGGCTTCTCTGTCCTGAGCCGATACCGTGAACTTTATCGCTTTTTCCTATAATAACCGCATTCGACCGGGTATAACAGGCCACTGTCCAATTAAAAATGGCAGCTTCAATTTCTTCCCGGGAAGGTTTTCTTTCAGACACAATATCAATGGAATCAGGAGATACGATCTTGGAATCAAACCTCTTTTGCAGGAGAAATCCACCAATAACTCTTTTGAATTCAATTTCATGATCGATCGAGGGAGAATCAATCGGCCCTCCCATTTTTACAATTCTCAGAGGTTTTCTGGTTTGTAAGATGTTCATTGCTTCTGGAGTAAAATCAGGAGCATAAACCACTTCAATATTTCTTCCTCCTTCAACTATTATATTGGCAGTATCCTCATCCACTGGATGGCTGAAAACATCAACACTTCCAAAGTTTGATAAGGGATCACAATTCCAGGCTTTTTCAAAAGCTTCAGCCACACTTTCCCCTAGTGCCACTCCACTGGGCATTTCATGTTTTATCAGAACGCAAATCTTCTTATTTTTATAGATGGAGGCCAGTTTTCTGGTTAATCGCTGGCCGAGATCCATATCACCTACATTGATGTATCCTAAACCCTTTGTGCCCTGTTGGAGGACTTCTAAGGTTGCCATATTAGGACCTTTAGCGTTGGTTTCTTTATAAAAAGCTGCCGGATATCCTGGATTCTCACCATATCGCATGGATAAAACTTTAGTAAATTTGATCTCATTAAATAATACAGTTTCGGGGAAATCTTCTTCCACTTTTTTCCTATATTGGGCCCTGGTTAATTTTCCATTTTTTTCCATTTTTACTTATGTCCTTTCCTTTCGGTTGATTAAATGAATTTTATACATATTTACTTTTTTCCTATCACAAAAAACACATGCAAGAGCTACACGGAAATCCGGTCTATTTCCCTCTGGCTTTAAGGCATCATAAATCCCTTCCGCAGTACTGGCTTCATTTTTTTCTTCTAACTCAAGATCCAAGGGCTCTCCCTCAAAAGAAGGCAAAGGATCTGTATTAACTCCGGTATAGGTACTGATCATTTTAGCTTTACCTGGAATAAGAGGCACTTCAAAATAAAACCTCAAGCATTTTCCCTCATCACCTCTTTTGATAATACTGAGCGCAGCATTCTCCCCAGGAAAAACACACCCGCTTATCCTCGGTGTATAAACTGGAGCATCCGGTTCATATTCCCACTCAGATAGAGAAGAATTCAAAACCTCAACTGCATTTTTACTTTGGGAGATATATCTTTGTATATCCTTGGTCTGTTTTCCATTGCTTACAGCTACACCATCATTAAAAAAAATAGATGGGTAGATCAACAGATCCGGATTCCCCTGGTTAAGCAGTTTTTCATCGGTTGGTTTGATCCACAACGTATCTCCGGTCGATTCTATTTTCCTGGCCTGACTGGAAGGAGATCTTCCGGTAACTGCATAAACGATCACATCATAATTACCTGATTTATCCCTGCCAATAATGATCAATCTCCCAGGATATTCCATAGACCTCAAAGCCGCCAATATCTCATTCATACCTTCACCTGTTAATTTACAAATAATCGTAGGTATCATACGATTTTTCTTAGTCAAAAGTAAAATCAATTAAGTAAAAAAGTCATTTAATACAGTTGTCATTCCTTATTTTGGTTTTTCATTGTTTTATGTCAACAGTTAAGTTAGAATTTCATCATGTCAGATAAAATAGATATAGAAAAGATTGATAAGTTAGAGAAGGCCTATAAAAACCTTGAGTTCCTTAATTCTCCCGCAGCTCGAAGTGTCCGAATCCTTAGTGAATATCTTGAACCTCTCGAAAGATTGAACAGATTTAAAATTAAAAACACTGTTCTTTTTCTTGGTTCTGCCAGGGCCGATCCAAACAGCAAAGATTCCAAACTCTATCCGTATTACTGGGAGGCCGAAAAATTAGCTTATAAACTCGCTGACTGGGCGATACAACTTAAGGTTGAAGGAAAGCATTTTGTCATTATCACTGGCGGTGGCCCGGGCATCATGGAAGCTGCCAACCGGGGTGTGGACAGGGCTGGTGGAAAATCGATCGGAATGAATATATCTTTACCCCATGAACAATTTCTGAATGAATTCATTCCCAAAGAGTTATGTTTCGTTTTTCATTACTTTTTCATGAGGAAATTTTGGCTCTTAAAATCAGCCAAAGCGGTCATAGCTTTTCCGGGCGGATTCGGCACACTGGATGAATTTTTCGAAACCATGACCTTAGTGCAAACAGGAAAGATCGATCGAAAAGAACTGCGTATTTTACTCTTTGGGGAGGATTATTGGGAAAAAACTGTCAACTTTAAAAACTTGATCGACTTCGGAACCATTTCCCCAAAAGACCTCGATCTGTTTAAGATAACTTCTTCAGTCGATCAGGCTTTCGAATTTTTGCAAAAAAATCTGGTCGATTTTCTTTAATAAAGAATGCAGAGAAATCTTTATCTTTTTTTTGCCGGAATAACAGGATTCCTCTGTCTCTTTATACTTACATGCTGCACCCGTATCGAATTACCTGATTCCAGTAAAATTCAAACTGGCATAGCTTCCTGGTATGGTAAACCATTTCATGGAGAAATGACCTCAAATCAGGAGATCTTCAACATGTATGAATTAACCGCGGCCCACCCTACGCTTAAATTCAATACAATGGTCATGGTTACCAACCTTGAGAATGGAAAATCGGTCATAGTCCGAATTAATGACCGGGGACCATTTGTTAAGGACCGTGTGATCGACTTGTCCTATGCGGCCGCTAAATTGCTGGGCATGATCAACCCAGGCGTGGCTTCGGTAAGATTGGAAATATTAGATGAGCATATTTCATTTGATGATCAAATATCCTTTTCTTTACAGGTAGGAGCCTTTATATCAAAAAAAAATGCTCAGGATCTAAAAAAACAACTTGAAAAGAAATATCAGAACGTATTTATAACTACGTATAAGACCAGAAATGAAATATATTATAGAGTCAGAATAAAAGCAATTTCCCAAAAAGAAGCTGAGAGATTAGCCCATCAATTGATAAAAGATGGATTTACTGTTTTGATCACAGAGCATTAACCAGGATTATTAATAATCCAGGTTAACAAAATTATAATGAGGAAAAAGATCCTTTTCTCGGCATCTATCTTTCATGCTGTGAACGACGCCGCTACAGTAACTATTCCTATGCTTTTTCCGCTTCTCTACTCAAAACAAATAATAATTCATAATTATTCGATGATAGGTATTTTATCCAACTTGGGTCTTTTAATGACCTTTGTATTTCAAATGCTGATTGGTGGGAATTCCCACAAACTTGAATATCGCCATATGGTATTACTCAGCATCTTCGGGATATCATTTTCAATTATTGCCATCACATTTTGCAGCTCTTTTATCGCTCTTCTTTTTCTTTATCTCATAATGCGAATCTCGGCAAGCATCTATCATCCTCTCGGCATTTCAATGGTTTCCAGATTCCATCCTGGTGAATATCTCGATACAGCTATCGGTATTCAAGGAGGCTCGGGAAATCTCGGAGTATTCTTGGCATTTCTCAGCACAGGATATCTTGCTCAACAATATGGCTGGAAAATTCCTCTTTACATTTGGGGAGCCGTGATCTTCCTTGTGGGAAGCATAAGTTTTTTCTTGGTCCGCAAAATATCTTCACGCCTTGACCAAGGTATCACACTCGATATTTATTCCTGGAAGAAGTCTTTTTCATACCTTGTCCCCCACATCCCTGGCTTGATATTCGGAGGTGCCTGCTGGGCAACCACTATCTATTTTGCCCCGTCTTTACTTTCCCATCGGTTTGCGATCGATTTGGGGACAACAGGAGTATTTTTAGCTGTATGGATCGGATTAGGCACTGCGATGACATACATTTTTGGATGGTTAAGCCGTAATCTGGGAAGAGCAAAACTGACCTTGGGAAGTTACATGCTATCTTCATTTTTTCTTATGGTTTTAGGATTATCGAGCTCAAAACTTCTTGCACTGCCTGTTTTTTTTCTCTATGGAACCTTAATTTTTTTGATCTTCCCAGCAATTCAGTCTTCTCTGGGAGAGACAACACCACCCGAATTTCAAACTTTAGCCTTTAGTTTATTGGCTAACGTGCTTATGCTCACCGGGGCTTTCTTCTCTCTTTTATCCGGGATTTTAGCTGATCTTTCCGGTATCAATTCACCGTTTCTTTGCTTGGCTTTATTAGGCATTGTGGTATCATTCTTCAGCCTCCACAACTATAGAAAAAATTCCTTTAATTAAAACAATATCTTAACTAGCCTGGATTATTCAGCCTTTATAATTTTTCCAGTAATAAGACTAAAACTTTATGGCTGTCCTCAGGCACTTTAAATTTAACAGAATCACCTTTAAAAACTTTTTTCACACTGTCATCGATCGATAATTGGTATTTTCCCTTTAACAGAAATTTTAGTTTGATTTCGATCTCTTTTAAAGATTTAACCTCAAAATATACCTCTTGTTCTGAATATAAAAAACGTCGAAAAATTGCCGGGCCGTTTGTCTTGACGATCTCACGATCTTCTTCCTTAAGTTTTATCTCTGATTTAGAGACTTTTAACTCATAGTGTCTTCCCTGGATCGAAATTCGAGATACTTTCCCTTTCTTTTCAGGTTTAAGCATCCCAAATCTAAATCCTTCCCATGGGGTAAAATCCAAGTATTCTTCTACAGCGATCAAAGCGAGCAATGCCCCCCAACTGTGATACCTATGTCCTCCTCCTTCTCCGGTGCGTGAGTCATAATTTTCCGTGCAAAGCTGGAAATTCCCCCATGATTTCTTAAATAATTCCCAACTTTTTTTTGCAAATTCTGCCGCAACCGCATCAAAACCATAGGATTTAAGCCCCTGATACACCAGATAATTCACAGGAGGAGATACGGTCCCGCGCCAGTACTGCTGGGTTTGGGTTTTAAATGCCGGGTCATCCCGGGAAATTGTAGGGATAATAAACTCACCCCAAAACAAATCATTATCCAACAGATGCTTTATCATACGCAGTGCACGTTCTCTATCAGGTATTTTCGCGATAAGAGGATAAAAATTCGATGCCGCCTTTTTGGTTGAAAGCCTCCCATCCCAATAGCGGTCAAAATAGAATCCCGCCTTTTTGTCCCAGAAATGCTCGTTTACCAAAGCTTTCATCTGCTCATATTCTTCCAAATATCTCTGATGATCTGATCTCATGTTGAGTATATTCGCAATCTCTGCAAGGCACCAACAATCAAGAGTATAGAGGGAATTCAGGTCAACGCAGTTCACGTTCAAGGTTCCAGTAGATTCATTAAACGAGGCATTATCCCAATTGGGCAGATCATCTTGTCCGGACTCCCACATGGCTTTGATTTTTCCGGAGGCATTTTTTTCCCATTCTGGAATACTTCTTATGGCCAGATCTTGATCAACTCCCCATTCCAAAAGACCATCTCGATTGCCGTCTCTACGGTTTGATCCATTCCTTTTAGGCGCCTTCCAAAAAGAATGCCATTTTTGTAAGAAAGCATAGGAATATTTAAGAAATTCGAGATCTCCGGTTTTTTGGAAATATTTTAATACCGCATAAGAACCTATGGGTGGATTGGACCTGTCTGTAGAGCCGCCAAATCTTCCCCTCCAATTAGGAATGTTTCCATTTTTGTACTGTGTTTCCAGAACGGCCCGCAAAGCAAATTCTGCCTGTTTTGAGCTCTCTAAGGAGAGTTCGAGCGCGCTTAAAAATGCGGGCCATTCGATGATCGTCCAGTGATCCAGCTTTCCCTCTGGCTGAGGGTATATCAGCTTTCGCCCGGCAGGAATATATAAACGATGATATTCAGGTTGATAAAGGTTCATCCATAAAACATTGTTGGTCACTGCCTCAGCCGCTCCGCTGAATAATCCATCGATCTTCACACGCATTTTTTGGTATCTTTGTTCTTCATCTCTTAAAAAAGCATCGATGGTTTTTACATTTTTGTACCTATATATATGATTAGCTAAAACCCTTTCATCTATATCCACACCAGCTACAAAATAAATCTCCTGATTTTTTTCCATTGAAAAAGAGGATATAAGCTCACCCTGTAAAGATTTTCCCGTGAATTCCGCTTTCCGGTCTGTCCAAATAAGATAGAAGTTTTTCTCTGGTGTTACCTTACCTTTTATCTGTCCATCCGGCAGCAATTGATAATCACCAGTTAAATCCCAGGGAAAATAATGAACAACATCTATATCAATATATTTCGGTGATTTTATTCTGCCTATAACCGTTCTTTCATCCTGCCGGGACCATTCAAATATCAGAGTGTCGGACTTTGATGAAGGTTTTATCAAAATGGGAGTATCATTGGTTTTTCCAAAGGGAAGGCTTAGGTCTAATTTTATCCGGGCGTAACCTCCATCCGCCGCATAGGGACCTACTTCAGAGATTAAATAAAGAAGATCGATCCCTTGAGCTGATTCTTCCTCTTTTTTTATTCTTAGCTTGAATGCATAGGCAGATTCTGAATCGGGGATAATTGTTAATCCAATTATGTCATTATTTACTAAAGGACCGATAAATACTTCTTTCCAGGGGTAACCAATTTCTGAAGCAGCAAAAAACGGGGAAAGAGTGATATACAGGACAAAAATAACCGCGTTTTTTACTATTTTCATAGTAATATATTTTCTCAGAAACTTAAGATTTAATTTTCTTAACTATAGCATAAATTCAACTATTGATGATAGCGATGTTTATTGCATCATTACCTACAACTGAAAATAATCAGATTAAGTTCCAGGTAATGATCCAGTTCAGGTAACTTGAGATATGTTCGTTGAATAATTCCGATACTCACCCGTAGATATAATCGAATCAACAGCATAAAAAAATTCATTTATTTCTGCTTCGGTGTTATAAAAATGAGGCCCGACCCGAATAACATCCGGTTCTTTTTTATTTCCCTTACGGAAATCCACTTGGATTTTTCTCTCATCCAGACCTTGTTTTACCTGGAAGGCAAATGGAATCTGTAAAGAAACCGAACCTCCTCTTAATTCATTGGTCTCCGGCGAAAAAGAAGTGAATTCCCTTTCTTTTGCCATCTTTATTATCTTATCGGTCATTATTATGGACTTACTCCTTATCTGAGTGATCCCGACCTTATTGATCTCTTCCAAACCAGCTAAAGCTGTATAAAGACAAGGAATCGGCGGTGTGCCGGACAGATATCGATAGGAATTTTGGGTGTAATTCATTTCCAAAGAGAAGGAAAATGGTGAAGAATGGGCCAGCCAGCCGGTAAGTTTCGGCTGGAGCTGGGAAGAAATTTCGGGGCGGACATATAAAAAGG
This sequence comes from uncultured Eubacteriales bacterium, assembly GCA_964557845.1. Taxonomy (GTDB): domain Bacteria; phylum Acidobacteriota; class Aminicenantia; order Aminicenantales; family Aminicenantaceae; genus CAZLBV01. Next base: position 10,580 of record CAZLBV010000250.1, read on the forward strand.
CTGTTCCGGGCCCTCCACAAAGCCACTTCAAACAACCTCCCACATAAAAGTCAACTCCTAAAGCATGGAGATCGATAGGAATTATACCCGGCGCATGATACCCATCTATCAATGTATAGGCCCCTTTCTCATGTGCCGAAGCAGCTATCTTCTGAATATCTTGGATATAGGCGCTCTTAAAATAGACATGGGAGGTAGCCACAAATAAAGTATCCTCTCTGATTCTCTCGATAATCTTATCGGCATCGATGCCTACTCCGCCTTCCCCATCGACTATATCTACAGTCCACTCCATGAATTCGGCTATTTTACTGACTGCATTTATAATCGATGGGAAATCCATGGTAGTCATTATTATTCTATTTTTTTTCTTGTTGCTACGTTCAAATTTAGTCGATAAAGCCACCCAGTGACACAGAGTTGCATTGGTCATCATGGTTATTTCGTCATCACCTGTACCTAAAAGACTTCCGATTTGGTTTCCTGTTTTTCTGCTGAGATCCCACCATTCGCTCCTCCATGCCGCCACCCCTTCTGTCTCCCATCTATTTATGAATTCTAATAAACGGTTCCGTGTTCCGGCCGGAACAGCCCCCAGGGAATTGCTGATAAGATAAACTCCCTTAGATAGAATTGGAAAATCAGCTCGGATCTGGTCTATATCCTTTTCAAGGTTATAATGGTTTTTCTCCATTTATTTTACTCCTCAGATAACAATTACATTATTCTGGAAGGCCATTCCTGACATAATAAGAAACAGCTTCAATAAAAACATCGATCTCTTTTAGAGTCGTATAGATGCTCGGAGTCACCCGCATACCATGAACGTCATCGGGCAGACCAACGGTCGTGGTGTATATTTTATGCTTATTCAGCAGCTGACCAGATAATCTTCCCATATCCATTCCTTCTACTGTAAAAGTCCCAATGCCGCATGATTGTTCAGGTTCAAATGAAGTCAATATTTTTACTTTCGACAGCTTCATGAGTTCTTGGGCCCAATAATCTCTTAAGTAACGCAGCCTTTCTTCCTTATTTGCGCCTCCAATTCCATGATGAAAATCAAGGGCATCACCGATAGCCAATTTCAGGTATTCCTGATGGGTTCCAATATGCTCGAATTTTCGTATATCCTCGCTGAAGGGATCGGGTGCTGGAAACAAAGGCCGGATATCTTTTATTTTATCTTTTTTAATATACAGAAACCCTGTGCCAATGGGAGCCATCGTCCATTTGTGCAGATTAGCACCATAAATATCACAATCAAGATCGTCTCGTTTGAAAACAAAATGCCCAAACGCATGGGCGCCATCGACTACAGCTTCTATATTTTTTTCCCGGGCTAACTGGCATATTTCTTTTACCGGAAAGATCTGCCCGGTAAGGTTGGTAATATGACAAAAAAGAATTATTTTAGTCCTGGAGGTAATATTTTTTTTGAACAGATCAAAAAGAACCTGTAAATTTTGCGGAGGATAAGGGAAATCAAACAATTTCACTTTTACTCCTTCGAGCTTCTCTCTCTGAAATACAGCGTTCTTCATTGAGGGGTAATCATGAGAAGTGGTCAGGATTTCATCTCCGGGCTTTAATTTTATTCCTAATAAGACGATCTGCATTGCTTCGGTAACATTACGGACCAATGCTATTTCTTCTGGAGAACACCCAAAGGTGTCAGCTAATTTTTTGCGGATCAGTTCCTTTCTCGGCCGGAGAATTCTCCAAGAATTATGGGCAGGAGCACCGTTGGAAAAATCCATATATCGCTTTACCGCATCGATAACGACCTCAGGAGCTGGGTGGACACCCCCATTATTGAGATTGATAAGGCTTCTGTCTGTCCTGAAAGCCTGCTGGACGGGAAACCAAAAGTTCTCATTCCGGGCTATTTCACAGGCAGACTTATCTCTTACTTTCTCTGCATTTTTGGATATTGATGCCATTAGCTCCTTTTGTCCCAACCCACTGTATAGGCTCAGGCTCCCCATACCTAATCCTATCCCTTTTAAAAACTGCCTTCGAGTTGATAACATGTTATCCTCCTTCAATATAAGTCTTAAATCATTATTCTTATTTACTCATCATCAAGATAAAGTAAACATATCTTTATCATACTTCATTTTTGCCGGGAACTTTCCGTAGAAAAATTGATCTCCCCATAAAAGTATAGTTTGGGCAAAATGAGAAGAGGATGCAAGATAACGGGTAATATTATGAAAAAAATTATTAGGTTTTCCATAGGGACAGACATAGACACAGGTCCCGCAATCAGTTCCAACCTTTCTCCAGAACCTATAACAATCTTCCCTTTTGATTACCCATCGCCAAACTCCATTGACCTTTTCCTCTGGTTTATCGGAGATAGCCTTAGCCGGACAGCTCAACGCACACTTTTTGCATTTTCGGCAAAAATCCTGCACACCGAACACGATCGGTTTATCGACGACCAATGGAAGATCAGTTGTTACAAGGCCCAGTCTGACCCGGGGGCCATACTCTGGAGTCATTAAAATTCCCATTCTTCCCATTTCCCCTAACCCTGCCATCCAACCCATGGGAGGAAGAATCGCTTGGTAATTACTTCCAGCGATATGGGCTCTGGCAGGATAACCCAGCCCTCGAATAAAACCAGCGGCAATAAGTGATATTTCTGCTGCTTTGACATATTTTTTTGCAGTTTCAACAATTACCGGTGGCCATGGTGCATTTCTGACCATCGAGAAATCCATTTCTATGGCAAAAACCACAGCGAATTTATGTTCAACTTTTATTTCCTTACCTATTGTTTCAGGCCCTCTTCCTACATGAGAATAACAAAAGGAAGGGTCCAATTCACAGATCCCGCAAAGATCTGCCCCGAGATATCTGATTACATTTTTTACCATCTGCGTATTTTTCTCTGCGGTTTGTTCAAGAACCGGACTCCTTATTTTCCCGTCCACAAAATTCACCAGATCTTCTAAAAGATCGAATTCAGCCTCCGCCAGAGAAAACAATACCGGCTCCCTTTTAATATGAGGCAGAGTTAAAATATCTGGGATCTTTCGAATGGAGTCATCTATTCTTTTAAGTTCATTCCTCTGATCATAATAATCCATATAAACCTGTGAGCCGGGTTCAAAGTCAAACCGGGCAAAGATGGTATCTCTTTCATCGATCCTCTCAGGATTATTGGCTATTCGGATAGCGCTGCCGGGTGTAGGTAAAAAAATTAAAAATAAAACAAACAGTAAAGTTAAAAGGAAAACCAGAAAAAAAATGGCCTCTTTTAAAGGAGAAGACAGAAAAAAAAGTAGAACATTCACTAAAACAAGAACACATAGAACAAGCGTACTTCTTTGGATCACTCTTGGTTCTTTTTCCCGAATACCTGAAGCTAGAAAAAGCACAAAAAATGATGAGATAAAAACAAAGGTGACCTCCCCAAGTATTATCCAAAAATTCATTTCAATTAAATTAAACAATGAATATTCATTTGTCAATTTTTAGTTGAATTTATATCGATTGGTAATTATGCCTGAAAAAACGTATACTTGGAAAATGAACAAGTCGGTGACTGTCGATTACTTCCAAAAACAGAAAAATGAGATCCTGGGTTTTTTAAGAGACATTATTCTGCTTGAATCTCCCTCTCAAGACAAACAAAATGTAGATAAATGTTCTCAGTTCATTCTAAAAAAATTCTCCGAAGTAAATATTACCTATCAACGCAGGCCCCAAACAGAGATCGGTGATATTTATATTATTCATTATCCGGCTTCCCAAATAAAAACAGAAATTTCTCCGATGCTTGTTCTAACCCATTGTGATACTGTTTGGCCCGTCGGTAAGATTAAGGATATGCCGATTCAGATAAAAGCAGATAGATTTTATGGCCCGGGAGCTTTGGATATGAAAGCTGGGATCGTAATGATCTTTTTTGCATTGAAAGCCCTCTCCGATCTCAGGCTTAAAAATAAAAGGGACATTTTGATTTTAATAAATTCAGCCGAGGAAATAGGGCATGAATCGGCTACTGGGATCATCAAAGAATTATCCGAGACCACTGCATTAGGCCTTTGTTTAGAACCGGCACTGCCGGGAGGAGCCTTGAAGCTGCAAAGAAAAGGGCGTTTGGTTTTAAGGCTTTCGGCATTTGGAAAAGCAGCCCATGCAGGGTCCCCGGAAAAAGGCATAAATGCTATCGATGAATTGATCTTTCAGCTCAACAATTTAAAAACAGTTGAAAATAATGAGATAACCCTTAATACCGGTAAAATAATAGGAGGGGAACAGATCAACATGGTACCGGATACAGCCGAAGCTTTTATTGATATCCGTTTTTGGGACAATGTTCAGAGACAAAAAGTCATCGACCGCATATCAGAATTGAAACCGAAACTAAAAGGTGCTCAGATTGAGTCTCATATAGAAAAAATTACTCCTCCCATGGAAAAAACTGAAAGCTCGAGCAAACTTTTAGCTGAAATTACCAATATCGCCTCTTCTTTAGGAATAAAGATCGAACCCGGCCGAACAGGCGGAAGTTCAGACGGTGCTGCTGCTGCTGGTTTCGGGCTTCCGGTGATCGACGGCTTGGGCCCTGATGGCGACGGCATCCATGCAGAACACGAACACGTCCTTATCCCCTCTTTGATCGAAAGGATGGCTCTTCTGGCGGAATTACTCCATCGCTTATAATAATCGATTTTCACATATCCTTTTCCGTTTTCTGTTTCGTGATTTATAAAAATGGGGAGACTTCTTATAAACTCAGATTGACTGTTGTCTTTATTTTTGATAGTTTTTATTTTTAGGAAAAATATAAATATCATATTTTAAAAATAAAGAGGGACGACATCAACCCATGCTCATTAAAGAGAGACTTCTAACACCGGGCCCGACACCGATTCCGGAAGAAGTGTCAGCCATCTCATCAAGACCGCTCATCCATCACCGGTCTCCTGAATTTTCAAAGATCTTCATGGAGGTGGTCCAAGGCCTCAAATACATCTATCAAACATCACAGGATGTGTTCGTATTGTTATCATCAGGTACCGGGGCTATGGAAAAGGCTCTGGTTAATATCCTCTGCCCTGGGGACAAGATCATCACCATAAATGCCGGCAAATTCGGAGCAAGGTGGGGACAGATAGGAAGATCCTTCGGCGTAGAGGTAAAAGATATTGTCCTGGAGTGGGGAGAGAATTACACCAAAGAACAGCTTGCCCAGGAGCTCAAATCTAATCCTGACACGTCTGCTGTTTTTACTACGCTGAACGAAACCTCAACCGGAACGATATATGACATCAAGGGATATGCAGATATCCTGTCTCAAACAGATGCTGTTCTGGTCGTAGACGGGATTTCCGGTATCGGAGCCATGCCCTGTCCCATGGATGAATGGAAAATTGACGTACTTATTTCTGCCTCACAAAAATTTTTCATGACACCTCCTGGCCTGGCCTATATCTCTTTCAGCTCCAAGGCCTGGTCTTTAGTCGAAAAGTCCACCTTACCCAAGTATTACTTTGATGCCAAAAAAGCAAAAGTAAGCATGGGCAAACAAACGACTCCATTCACTCCCGGCATCTCACTGCTTATGCAGCAAAGAACAGCCTTGGACATAATCGAAAGATTTGGATTAAATAAGCTTTACCAACATCATCGAATCTTAGGCGATGCTGTTCGCGCAGGGGTAAAAGCTGCAGGTTTAGAACTACTTTCTAAAAACCCGGGGAACATATTAACAGCAGTAAAAATTCCTCCTGATATCGATGGAACTAGATTCGTCAAAATAATGCAGCAAAAATACCATATCTATATCTCAGGAGCCCAAGAACCTCACACAGGAGAATTTTTCCGGATCTCTCATTTAGGCTATGTGGATGGCTTTGATATTGTGACCGTTTTATGCGCTATGGAAATGGCTTTTTTTGAATTAGGTTATACTATCAAAAGCGGCACATCTGTGGCCGCAGCTCAAAATATATTAAAGGAGAATTGGCAATGAAAAATATTTTAGTCGCTGATGCATTAAATCCCGAAGCTTTAGAAGAATTAAATTCCATCTCCGATTTCAATGTCACGCTTAAAACCGGTATGGATGAAGCTGAATTGATCAAAACCATTCCTGGTTTCCATGCCATAGTGGTCCGAAGCGCTACCAAGGTAACGGCAAATGTGATCAAAGCCGCTTCAGATCTTGAGATAATCGTTAGAGCAGGAATAGGTCTGGACAATATCGATACGAAAGCTGCCATGGAGGCCAATATAGAGGTGGCAAATACTCCTGCCGCGACAACTTTCTCGGTCGCAGAACATACATTTGGCCTGATGCAGGGAGCGGTAAGACACCATGGACCGGCTAATCTTTCTATTAAAGAACATAAATGGGAAAAAAAGAAATTCTCAGGCACAGAACTTTATGGCAAAACACTTGGGATAATCGGGAGTGGAAGAATCGGCCTTGATCTGGCCCGGCGAGCAATAGCTTTTGGAATGAAAGTTATTGCATGTGATATCATTGATATTAAAACCACTTTGGACATAAAACAGATGTGCTTAGATGACGTTTTAGGACGAGCCGACATAATATCACTCCACCTTCCTTTAACTGATCAAACCAAGCACATGATCAGTGACAAGGAATTTGAAAAAATGAAAGACGGAGTCGTGATCGTCAATGCATCTCGTGGGGGCATCATTGATGAAGCCGCTCTTCTAAAAGCCCTAAATTCCGGAAAGGTCAGGGCTGCTGCCATCGATGTCTTTGAAAAAGAGCCACCGGATGATTTCAGCCTTATTGACCATCCCAATGTCACGGCCACTCCTCACATCGGTGCCGCCGCCAAAGAAGGGCAAAAAAGAGCAGGATTTGAAGTTGTAAAAATATTAAAAGAGAAATATTTAGCTTGATATAATTATAAATAAAAGGACGATCCATGATCTATCTTGATAACAATGCCACCACTCCAGTGGACCCAGAAGTCTGTGAAAAGATGAGTTGGTTTTCAAAAGAACATTTCGGCAATCCTTCCTCGATCTATCCCATCGGCCGCGAAGTGAAGGAGATCATCAATGAAGCCAGAGAAAATATTGCAAAATCTTTAGGTACTTTAAGGTCTGAGATCATCTTTACTGGGTCCGGAACAGAATCAGATAATTTTGCCATCCGTGGAATTATCACTGCCAACCCCGAAAAAAATGAGTTTATAACTTCTTCTATCGAGCATCCTGCGGTTATAGAAACTGGAAAATATTTGGAAAAAAAGGGGTACAAAGTCATATACACCCCCGTTGATGAATATGGTTTTGTTGATCTTGATTTTCTGGAAAGCTCCCTATCCGATAAAACTGCATTGGTTTCCATCATGCACGCTAACAATGAGATCGGAACCATCCAGCCGATAAAAGACATTGTAAAAATAGCTCACAAAAAAAATATTCCTGTTCATACTGACGCCGTCCAAACTTTTGGCAAAATAAATCTTAATGTCGATGACCTTGGGATTGATCTGCTGTCTATTTCAGCCCATAAGATATATGGTCCCAAAGGAATCGGAGCTCTTTATGTCCGTAAAGGAACCAGAATAGCTCCCTTAATTTACGGAGGCCATCAAGAAAGGCTCATGAGGGCCGGTACCGAGAATACCATCGGTATAGTCGGATTCGGTGAGGCAGTGTCAATCTTACAAAAAAGGTCAGATAAGGACAAAAAGAACATAGAGAATTTATCCGACCGACTCAAAAAAGGAATTCAAGAAAAGATACCGAACATAAAGTTTAATGGCCCTGAAAAAAACCGGATAAAGGGCACGTTAAACTTTACTTTTTATGGCCTCGAATCCGAAGCGATCCTCCTGTCTTTAGCAACCAAAAACATTTTTGTTTCCACTGGTTCTGCCTGCAGCGAGGATTCAGAAGAAGCTTCTCATGTTCTTACTGCCATCGGATTAAAACCCGAACATGCCAGGTCTTCAGTACGGATGTCACTCGGCCGGTTTAATACTGAGGAAGATATCGATACTGTTCTGATCGAACTGCCTGAGATCATCTCCAAACTGCGGGAAATATCCGGTATGACCTAAAGACGTCATCCATTCCTTAAATCTTTTATCTGCTGCAGATATATTTTCCTGACTTTTAGGAAAAAGGAGTGATAATCATGTTTTTTATAATCGGGATAAGTCCAAGGTAATATTCTGATCTCATCCTTTCCAAATAATATCTCCAAATGAGCATAAATACCGTCTCTGAGGGGAATTCTGTGGGAAAAATCCTTTACTGTAGCCATGATCAATGCTGAAGCGGTTAAATACCCCGGATCCAGGTTGACTGCACGTGTTTCTATATCTGCTTTCATTTTAATTTTCTCTTCTAGCCTATTGGTTTTAATCTTTATGGAAGCTAGTTCTTCGGGTTGTACTAATTCATGAAAGCTTAAAAAAACACGTTTTAGATCATAACCCATCTGTTTTGCATAATAATCCGTATAATCAAAAGGGAAAAATTCACTTTTCAGATCAACATTCCCAAATATTTTTTTTAGTTTGGATTCAGAAACAGAAAAAATGTCTGATCGATTGGCTATGATGCCGCATATCAATTTAACCGGTGAAAAGGCCTTTGTTTTTCCCATATAAATATATTGCCCTTGATCCTCGATTATATAAATAATTCTAGGGCGTGTCTATTAACTTAGAAGAGATTTTTCAAGATATTCTAAAGCTCCTTGAGGATCGGGAGAATAAAAATCCGCACCTATCTTCTCGGCCCAATCAGACGTCACAGGAGCCCCTCCTACCAGAAGCTTTATCTCCGGATATTCAGACTTTATCCGTTGTGATATATCCTTCATGTTGAGCATAGTGGTCGTTAAAAGCGCACTTAAACCTACTGCCTGGGGTATGTGTTCTTTTATTCCCTGGATAAATTTATCCGCAGAAACATCAACTCCATAATCTATGACTTCCCATCCCCCACCCTCGAAAAACATCCCTACGATCTTTTTGCCGATATCATGCAGGTCGCCGGATACGGTTCCGAGTAAAATTTTACCGTGGTGAGTGACTTCACCGGATGTAAAGTATTTTCTTAGATGTTCCATTCCTATTGTCATGGCTTTAGCAGCAATAAGCACATCTGGAAGGTAAATTTCATTTTTCCTGAATTTTTCCCCTACTCTCTGCATCCCGATGATCAAACCGTTGGCCAGAACTTCACGGGGAGGGAAACCCTTCTCCAGCGCAGTGGCAACAAGTTCATCTGCCCCGGGTTTTCCTTTCATCTCAGGGGGATACGGGGAATTTTTATCTACTTTGCCCCTCTCTATACATAAGGCAATCTCTTCAAGAATATTGTTCATCCTCTTTATACCTCTTATTTACTTATCCAGGATAGTTCTATTTATATCATTGAGGAAGGATTTTCAAGACCTTAATTGACTGTTAGCAGAATATTTTCTATAATTCATCGCATTATGAAATGGGT
>CAZLBV010000251.1:0-2794 GCA_964557845.1 uncultured Eubacteriales bacterium
CGTAGCTGTTATATCAACACCATTAACCTGAAGGAGATAATCACCTTCTTTTATATCCATACCCGAAAGCGCCAGTGGAGGATAGATATTTCGCGACCAATCGGCAACACGAAAGATTTTTTTTAATCTGTAAAGACCATTAGTTTTATCGATCTCAAAATCCGCACCCAGCATCCCCACGTTCACTGACTCCGCCTGCCTTATTCTCTCTCCTCCAAATACATAGGTATGAGACGTACTTAACTCTCCGATGAGCTCTCCAATGATGTACTGTATATCCTGCCTGCAGGAAGCATATGGCACAAGACGTCCATATTTTTCTTTCATGGCCTCCCAGTCAATACCATGCATGTCCGGCTCATAATAAAAATCTCTCTCCATTCGCCAGGCTTCATTAAAGATCTGAGCCCATTCTTTGATCGGATCGATCCACATTTTCAAATCGGAAAGGTTGAGCAGATTTCCTTTTGAATCTCTCTCGCTTGAAGCTATTATCCCCAATGTATTTCTACTGCCATAGATGATGTGAGAACCATCGGCAGAGAGGACATAATTATCTATATTCTTTATAACCACATTTTCTTTCTGATCCACAAAAGAAAAAGCGTAGAGATGCCGGGGTCCTTTGGGACGAAATTCAAACCGGTTATAATCACCTTCATCTGCATTCAGATAAAACAGCGTCGTGTCATTAGTGGAAAGGCTGCGATAATTACCACGGGCAAGGGGAAAGGCTTCTATCCTATCAGCAAGACCATCAAAATCGATACGGACTTCTACTGGTTTTTCTTTACTGCCGGGTTTTGCAGTATCTTTTTCATTTTTCGCTTTAACTTCATCGCTTCTAAATTCCAAAAGGCGTGGTGAGTCCTTGCTTAGAGTCAAACAATAAATCCCAGCTACTTTCTTATAGACCATCTCCCATTCGAAATCACACAAAGTGGGATCAAAGTGGCGGTTGGAAATAAAAAAGAGATATTTACCGTTCTGTGAAAAAAGCGGATTAAAATCATTGAATATCCCTTGACTCACACAGTGTTTTTCCCCGGTCGCTAGGGAATAAATATACACTTTATACACCTGATCTTCATCCATTTTCGAGTAGGCAATAAATTGGCTGTCCGGAGACCAGACAAAATCATAGATCGGCTTTAGGTCGATCGAAACATCCACATTTTCAAAATAAGCTTTGTCCACCTCGGTGATCTTCTTGGTGTTAATATCCAGATAATAACAGCGGAGCGTCTGATCAGCAAAAGCGATCTTCTGACTGTCTGGGGACCAGCGCAGGGTGTGACGGTAACCATCCTTATATTGAGTAAGCTTTACAGACTGCGCGGAGCCTTGGGTCTCCATGATATGGATTTCATATTCTCCTGTTTTATCAGAAAGATAGGCGATCTTTTTTCCGTCCGGGGACCAGACAGCATCTTTATCCCTCGAACCTGAATCCCTGGTCAAGTTACGGATAGGCCCTAATTCTTTGGGCACCGTAAAGACCTCACCTCTGGCCACAACCAGGGCTCTTTGACCCGAAGGAGAAATGTTGAATCCGGTGATAAAATTATCCACTTTTTTAAGATAGGGCCTCAATTCCGGCACATCGCTGCGTATCTCCACACTTAACCGGCGGTATTCTTTTGTACCGACATCCAGGATCCAAAGTGATCCTCCCATCTCGTAGACGATCTTATTTCCATCACTTGAAGGACGGCGAACATCATATTCGGTGTGACCTGTCAATTGTTCTATCTTTTCTGTACTAGGGTCACAAGAATAGATGTTTAAAATTCCGTCCCGGTCAGAACTAAAATAGATCATATCTCCGATCCACATGGGGATACGGTCCGTGCCCTCGAATTTTGTTAGGTTTTTTTCCTGATCAGTTTCCAAATCATACAAGTATACCTCTTGGGCTGTTCCGCCTTTATATCTTTTCCATGTCCGGCTTTCCCTCGAGACCTTATTGTAAGCGATCTTTTTCCCATCCGGAGAAAAACTTCCCTGGGCAGCTTCATTGAGGATCAACTCCTCCATATCTGTTCCATCCGGGGAGATCAAGTACAGACGGTCAAAACGGCTGTAGCTATGACGAGAAGAGCGGAACAGAATTTTATTTGAAATAGGATGCCAGCCCACCACTTCATCATAACCGGGATGAAATGTGACTCGCGTGATATCGCCTCCATAAACATTCATTACATAGACATCTGGATTCCCGTCATATTCCCCGGTAAAAGCAATTAATGAACCATCCGGTGAGATCTTAGGGAATCGTTCTTCCCCATCATGAATGGTAAGACGGGTCGCGATACCGCCATCTGAGGAAACCGACCAAATGTCTTCTGCGTATACAAAAACAACCAGATCCTGATGAATATCAGGAAAACGCATCAGAGGCCGGGGGCCACTTAACTGTTCTTCCTGTGCCTCTAATACGGATATCATTGACAGAGGAAGAATCAGAATCACAGCTAAACAAAATAATATTAAAAAATTGATTACGAAATGGGAACTTCGCATGACTTGCTCCTTTTACAACATTTGAACAAAAAGTCTATATCGAACATAACACATGACCACTTGTAAAGCAATATTGAACAAATATGAGAAGTTCCCCCATTTTTTTTAATCACAATGCAAAAGGATGGACAAGGATATGTATAAATCCCTCAGAAAGACGTGGTTTTTCCCCAGCGAGGAAAAACCACTCCCATTCCTCACAGCACTCCCCTCGAGTTTCACTCGAGGGACCATGCCCGTGCTGTTCCGGAGGGCTTTCTTCGGGAATTAT
>CAZLBV010000252.1:0-5059 GCA_964557845.1 uncultured Eubacteriales bacterium
ATGAATATATCATCTATACAGCCCATTGGGATCATTTCGGCAGGAATCCTGAACTGGAAGGCGATCAGATCTTCAATGGAGCCCTGGATAATGCCACCGGAACGTCTGCTCTGATCGAGCTGGCCGAGGCTTATCAGCAGCTTGGCTCCCCTCCCCAAAGGTCTATTTTGTTCCTGGCAGTTACAGCTGAGGAACAGGGACTGCTGGGTTCGGACTATTATGCCACCCACCCTATCTATCCCCTGACACAAACTGCGGCTGTTATCAACATGGATGCCTTAAATATATACGGTCGCATGCAAGATATCCGGATCACTGGTTACGGTCAGTCGGAGCTGGATGATTATGTCGAGGCGTATGCACAAGAGGTGGGAAGGATCGTTCTTCCTGATCCGACCCCGGAAAAAGGATCTTTTTACCGTTCCGACCATTTTCCTTTCGCCAAACAGGGAGTACCGGCTTTGAGTGCCGGAGCAGGCATTCAGCATATAGAAAAAGGAGAGGAATGGGGGCTGGCCCAAAAGGAAAAATATACCCGCGAAAGATACCATAAGCCTTCGGATGAATTTGATGACACCTGGGATCTGAGCGGTCTCGTAGAAGAGCTGCATATGTATTTCATGTTAGGGTACCGCTTAAGCATGGAATCCACTTTTCCTAACTGGAAAGAAGGCAGTGAATTCAAGCTCAAACGGGATACTGACATGCAAAGCAGATGATCATCTAAAACGCTATTACCAGAAAGATGATTTCTCCTGTTTTTATCAACCGCGTTTTCTTCTGACTTAGATCACCGGACCTAGTCAAGCGATTCTATCTCTTCCCCACACTGCCTGCATCTATAAACACGCAATAAGGGGCCACCTTTTTCAGGATTTTCTTTCTCAACTAACGCATAATCATGCTCTTTAAAGATTTTTTCGTTCCCGCAGACCTCACAACGTTTCAAAACCTCACATTTTTTGGGAAATTTTTTTATTGTTTTATACTTATGGTTCTCAAAAATAACTTCTTTTTGTTTTTTGCAGGCGCATAAGATATATTGCTCGCAGCCAAAAGTATATATTTTGGAATGGTTAAAAATATGTTTGGTCTTAGTTTCTTTGGCAAATTTACAATTCCGGCAGTAAACGGTTACCTGACATGGACCAGAAACTCTTTCCGCCCACTTATGTTCTTCCTTTTCAGTGATCTGCATGCCGCAATCTTTACATAATTTTTTTACGTAATGGTTCGTCCCATTTAAAGGAATAAAAATATTTCTTGATTCATCAGCTACATGCGGCCCTTCCCCTTCAATTGTGTGGCCGCAGGCGCATTTAGCGGTATATTTATGCGATGATTCATTGATCGGAGTGTACTCATACTGATACTCATGAGCCCCCTTTTTCACCACCCTGGATCCGCATACTACACACTCTCTTATTTCTTTATGGAATTCATCATCAATCTGTTCATAGCCTATGGCCTGATCAGGATCGAATTTATGCCCCTTCAGGGCACATTTGGATAACAACTTAACCACATTGGTCATAAGAGCGGCTCCTTAGCATTCCTTTCCATTGGTTATATTTTTATATAACAAACTTATCTTTTTTTAAAGTACTTCTTTATATCTCCCCTGGAAGAATCTTTGACATATGCGTATCCATTAATATTGATTTTTTCCTTAAAAAGGATAAAATTAATAATACCGGATTTAAGTAAAAACTTTATAGTGTTTAAAATCTTATCATCTAAGGAGGAAAGAATGACATTTCGCTTAAAGATCTATGTTTTTTTATTGGCTGCCGCACTTGTGCTTACCTTTGGGTGCACAAAAAAAGCGGCTGAAGAAGCCGAACTCAAGATCGATTACCAGCAGTACACCCTGAATAACGGCCTGGAGGTCATCCTGCACGAAGACCGCTCAGATCCGATCGCAGCCGTAGCTGTTCAATATCATGTAGGCTCCAACCGGGAAGTTCCGGGCCTCACCGGATTTGCACATCTGTTCGAACACATGATGTTTCAGGAATCCCAGCATGTCGGCCAGGACCAGTTCTTCAGGAAGATCCAGGAAGTCGGAGGCATGCTCAATGGAGGAACCAGCCGCGACGGGACCATTTACTTCCAGGTCGTTCCCAAAAATGCCCTGGAAATGGTCCTCTGGCTGGAGGCGGACAGACTGGGATTTCTACGGCCGACCATTACCCAGGAAGCGTTTGAAAACCAGCAAAGCGTGGTAAAAAACGAAAAAAGACAAGGGGAAAACCGTCCCTACAGCTATACCACCCACATCATCGGAAAACTGCTCTATCCAGAAGATCATCCCTACAACTGGACCGTAATCGGCTCCATGGAGGATTTGACGCTTTCAACTTTAAAGGATGTCCATGAATTCCATCAGAAATGGTACCGCCCCAATAATGCGACCCTGGTTGTAGCCGGAGATTTTGATGTGGAGCAGACAAAACAGTGGATCGAAAAATATTTTGCCGAGATTGAATCCGGCGCAACGGTCGAAGACCCCAAACCCCGTCCCATAACACTGGATGATGTCAAGATGGCTTACTGGGAGGATAACTTCGCTAATTCACCTGAGTTGAATATGGTTATTCCCACGGTTGAGCAGTATCATCCCGATTCCTATGCCCTGGATTTTCTGGGGCAGTTATTTTCCTACGGAAAAAAAGCACCGCTCTATAAGGTCATTGTAGAAGAGAAGAAGCTGGCTCCCTCTGTCAGCGGCTACCATGGAACCAATGAGATCGCTGGTGAATTCCACATCCGGATCCGAACCTTCCCCAAAGTCAATCTCAACGATGTCAAAGCCGCCATTGAAGAAAGTTTCCAGAGGTTTGAGACCGATTCTTTTACAGAACAAGATGTGGAGCGTATTAAAGCTGGACTGGAAACTCAATTTTATAACGGTATATCTAGTGTATTATCGAAATCCTTTCAACTGGCCCGCTACAATGAGTATGCCGAATCTCCTGGATTCATAACAGAAGATCTCAACCGTCTCAAAGCAGTCACCAAAGAAGATATTCTGAGAGTTTACGAAAAATACATCAAGGGCAAGCCCTATGTTATGACCAGCTTTGTCCCTAGAGGCCAGACAGACCTGGTAGTGGATGGCACTGAGGCTTTTATTCTCGAGGACAACTTAGCAGAAGCTGAGAAGATCGCGGCGGAAAGACCTAAGGAAGAAGTCGTGGTCGAACCCATCCCCAGCTCTTTCGATAGAAGTGTCGAGCCTACCACGGGCCCTGATCCCCAAATCGCCCTTCCTTCGATCTGGAAGGATGCCCTGAGCAACGGGATCGAAATTTATGGGATCGAGCATAAGGAACTACCGCTCGTCCAATTCTCCCTGACAATTCAAGGGGGACAGTTCCTGGATGATATGGAAAAAGCAGGGGTTGCCAATCTGGTTTCAGACCTGATGATGGAAGGTACCAAGACTAAAACACCGATTGAGCTGGAAGAAGCTATTGATGATCTGGGTGCCAATATTTTTATGTATACAGGAAGAGAAGCCATCGGTGTGCGGGTCAATTGTCTAGCCTCCAAATTCAATGAGGTTTTCCAGCTGGTGGAAGAGATCCTGCTGGAACCCCGCTGGGATGAAAAGGAATTCGAGAGGATCAAACAACAAACCATTGAAAATATCAATAGGAATAAGGTCAATCCCAACGCTATCTCTCAGAATGTTTTCAGCAAGCTGGTTTACGGGGATAATCATATCTTCAGCATCCCGACTTATGGTACCGAAGATTCGGTTAAGGGGATTACTATCGATGACCTTAAAAACTACTACGAGAAAAACTTTTCTCCATCGATAACCCATATAAACATAGTGGGGGACATCTCTCAGATGGAAGCCATAAATGCCTTAAGTTCACTCGCGGAAAAATGGTCCGCCAAAGAAGTTGTATTTCCTGACTATGAACTCCCATCTCCCCTGGAAAAACCCCAGGTCTATTTTGTAGACACCCCCGGTTCGCAGCAGTCTGTCATCATGATCGGTAATCTTTCCTTAACCGCAACCGACCCCGATTATTATCCGGCCGATGTCATGAACTATAAGCTGGGGGGAAGCTTCAACGGATTTGTGAATTTAGTCTTAAGAGAAGAAAAAGGCTACACCTATGGAGCCCGAACCGGTTTCATGGGGAATCTCAATTCAGGAACTTTTTACGCATCCTCACAGGTTCATTCTCAGGCCACATTGGAATCCGTTGAGATTTTGAGGGATATTATGACAAAGTATAAGGAAGGAATCTCGCCTGAAGATCTTGAGTTTACAAAAAGCGCTTTGATCAAGTCCAATGCCCGCAATTTTGAGACCCTGGGCAACTTACTTTTCATGCTGGAAAATATGGCTACTTATGGTTATCCTGAAGATTACATCAAACAGCGGGAAACTTTCGTCCGGGAATTGACTCTGGAACAGCATCAGGAATTAGCCGAGAAATACATAAATCCGGAGAGGATGGTCTACCTGGTTGTAGGTGATGCCGCCACCCAATTGAAAGCCTTAGAACAGTTGGGATATGGAGAAGTAACCTTAATCGAAAATAAATAACCTGAAAAAACTGAACTATTTGAAACATATCGGGATAGGGCCTGGTTTAGAAAAACCAGGCCCTCCCCTGACTCTCTGACAAATCGGTAAAAAAATCCAGGAAGGCAGAGTTATTTGATCCGTTGAATAATCTCTCCGGTATTTATATCCTTGAGGATCTCTTTGGTCTGACCATCAGGCATGTGCTCGCGTTTTACCAGGATATATTTTCCATCAATCAGTTTTTCTCCCGGAATTTTTTCCTGAGAAAGCTGATCTTTTATGGTTTCGGCCGCTTTCCATAATTCCAGCTTGACCGGTTCCCATCTACTGCTGGCTGCGCTTTTATAACACGCGTCCATAATGGCATTGACCACATATCCATCGAAAAAGGTTTCTTTGGGCAACCGGCCCTGCTCCATGGCGTCAAACATATCGGTGAACATATGATTATAACCCAGCTCATGCACCTCATCTCCCACCGGAAACAGCCATCCGGATTCGGCCTCG
>CAZLBV010000253.1:0-2732 GCA_964557845.1 uncultured Eubacteriales bacterium
CTCCATATAATCGACCCACCCCTTCATACTCGGATACTGCTGTTGTAAGATTCTCATGTCCCCGTAACATAGGTAAACTGTCCAGGGCACGATAACCGCTGCATCTGCCCATCCGGCAGATGCTGAAAATCCCCGGCCTTCTTTATGTGTTAATGCATTGGGAATAACATGGGGTACGGCTCCATCGTCCTGCTGGTCTGCTGAGAGATCTTTCAGCCATTTTGTATAGAAAGCAGCTGCTTCGGCATTAAAACAGGCGGTACGGGCAAAAACCTGGGCATCCCCGGTCCAGCCCAATCGTTCGTCTCTTTGCGGGCAATCAGTCGGAATATCTAGAAAATTTCCTTTTAATCCCCAAATAATATTATGCTGAAGCTGGTTGATCATCGGATCGGAACAATTAAAATCACCGGCTATGGGAAAATCAGAATGGATAACAATCCCAGTTAAGCTATCTGTGGTTAATTCTCCCGGGAACCCTTCCACGGCAACATAACGAAATCCTTGGAAGGTGAAATGGGGCTCGTAGATCTCTTGACCTTGGCCCCTCAAAGTGTAAGTTACAAGCTGTCGGGCAGCACGAAGATTATCAGTATAAAGATTGCCCTCTGAATCTAAAACTTCAGCATGCTTAAGGGTCACAATGGTTCCTGCCGGGCCGCGGACTTTTAACCGCACTCTTCCCACCATGTTCTGACCGAAATCTGCCACTTTTTCTCCCGCGGGAGTCTGGAAGATCTTCTGGATTCTTAATTCTTCGATCTGTCTGACAGGAGGTCCTTCCGGTGCCACCAGAATGTTTTTGGGATGATCTAGAATTCTTACACCTAACCAGTCACTATCGTCATATCCCGGCTGTGACCAACCGTCCTTTTCTAAGCGTGCATCGTAGCTTTCACCATTATAAATATCCGACATTAATATCGGTCCGGTCGAAGATCTCCAGGATCCATCTGTATTAATCATCTCAGAGGACCCATCTTCATATTGGATATGAATCTGCAAAAGCAAGGCTAAACTATTTCCATATATATTTCTTTGCCCACTAAAGCCTAAATAACCCCGGTACCAGCCGTCACCCAGGATCGCACCCAAGGCATTCGTTCCGGATTTTAATCTGTTGGTAACATCGTATGTCTGGTACTGTAATCTGTGATCATAGGAGGTCCATCCTGGAGTAAAAACTTGATCACCGACCTTATTTCCATTCAATTCTATTTCATAAAGCCCTAAGGCAGATATATAGAGGCGGGCAGAACGGATTCCTCGGTTTACCTTGAATTCCTTGCGCAGCATAGGGCAGGGATTGGATTCTGCTTTATTTTCCTCGACAAGGGATTCTATCCATTGTGCTGTCCATTTGGTTTCTGATAAAAGACCCATTTCCCAATATGCGGGTTGGCTCCATGCAGAGGAGTGACCTTTATTATCCCAAATACGAACCTGCCAATAAATGCGCTGCCTGGAGGAAAGTTCTGGTCCTGAGTAAGGGATATGGATGGATCTGTCTGAAATAACCTTACCCGTATTCCATAGCAATCGATCCGGTTTGTTCAATGACTCAATACTTTCACCTGCTCTGATCTCATAAGCGGTTTGAAGAGTGGCTTTTAGCTGGGATGAGATCTTCCAGCTTAAACGGGGATTAATTATGTCGATCCCGATAGGGTCTTTTTTGTACTCGCATCTGAGACCATAGAGGGAAAGCATCGAGATTTGAGCTCGGGGTTTACCGTTCAACATCAATAATGCTCCTGAGAGCAGTAGGCATACTGCCCATATACCGAAAATGGAAAAAAATTTAAATTTTCTCATCTTATTCCCTTATCTAAATTGTATTCAAAAACACAATTAATATCTATGCGTAAAAAGTCGGCTTAAATACTTATGGCTTTTTAGGCTGTGGATCAAGCCCTGCTTCTTCATGGGTTGAGGTTTTGGTGACCCATAAAACTGAACAGATAAAATACAGCAGGGTCGGACCTATCAAATAGGATTTGAACAACTTAAATCTTAGTTCATAACCTTCTATCCCCCCTATGAAAACCCACAAAGAAAGCCCTAAGCAAGCCAGAAGAGAAAGAAAGGCAAATAGACCGGATATGAGTGTGAAGTTATTGCGTTGCTTAACTGGATGATGAATGCGACCTGAGGCAGGTTTGAAAGGCTGGATGGTTTCATCTTTAGTTCCTGGTGACTTAACTCTGGCTCCCCAAAAAAAGGATAAGGCTATATATAAGATCGATGTCAGAAACCAGGTGGGGAGAAAGAGGAAGAAAAGATGGAGGGTATGAGATCTTTCAAGCAGAATCGCGGTGGCTATCGCTATGGCCCAACTCAGCAAAGCCGGCCAGGAAACCTTTGATTTTTTCTTTTCAACCCAATATTGAGTAAGTCCAATCTTTGGGAAAATCCAATGTTCGACAAAAACTATTGCCCCTACCGGCATAAGCAATAAACCATAATAACCGACAAAATCTAAGAGACGGGTGAAAACAAAAGGAGAGCAGGCGATGATGGTTGTGATAATCCCTGCAATCAGAGTGACCAGCCATCTGGGCCAATCAGGAGAGACGGCCTGAAATGCCAGACCAGCCCGGTATAAAGTAGGATTTGATGTAGTCCATCCTGCAATGATAACAGCGATGGCTCCGGATAGGCCCAAAGCATGAATGGCGACGGCTCCTGAATCGAGATTCCCAATAACAGTACCGGCAGCCATGGCAGCCGCA
>CAZLBV010000254.1:0-7102 GCA_964557845.1 uncultured Eubacteriales bacterium
GCAACGCAGTAAATGGGCCGAGATCGGCTCGCCTTTAGGTAAACAATGCCGATAAAATATTATTTTTATCAATACGACCTAAAGTTTATAATTTTTTCTAGAAACATGCCAACTTTGTGAAAATAAATTATTTAAAATTACCATCGGCATTTTTTATGAATAGTCCAGGTAAGGTGAATCTTGGCATATCTCATCCTCAAGGATTTCAAGTAAGAAGTAAATGAAACTCCCACTTCCTGTTTGAATAATGCTGAAAAATAACTGGGATTAAGATTAACGATCTCAGCCATTTTCTCAAGAGAAATGTCATTATTTAAATTCTTCTGTATTATTTTAATAACTGTTTCTATTGTATAATCCATGGTCATCAACCTTGAAGGTGAATCCAAAAAGAAAATATAAAAATCCCTTTCTTTGATTAATTTAGTCGGGAATCCGTAACAAATATTGATATTTAGAAAAAAAATCACAAACTGGGAAAACTGGAATGGTAATTTATGTCAACCGAGCTGTTCGTTTCCCAAAATATATTATAAAATAGAAAAACCATACCTATTTAACGATTTTTCTTAACAAAAAGGGTTACGCCTTACCTATTTACCTATTTTCCCTCACGATATCCCCTGAAAATCGCGCCTGAAGATCGAAGATGAAAATTAGGTAAATAAATATACTGTACGCAGTTTTTAAACTTAATGATTTGGCGGTTTTGGTTGAATCGTGCAGCGTTTGAGTCATTGACCTTTTCGTTTTGGGTATGATAACCTTATTCCGAAATGTCAATAAGCGAAAATTAAGGGAAATTATGAGAGATCAGATGAAGAATCAAAAAGGCAACTTGTATCTTATTATGCGTGGAGATAAAAAATGAGAAAGTTGCAGGAAAAAGAAAAATATATCGTGGATAGAACAGGCACAAAAACAGATGTCATTATTCCACTTAATGAGTATGAGGAGCTCCTTGAAGACATTCATGATCTAGCCATCATAGCCGAGCGCATAGATGAGCCTACCATGAGCCTTAAAGAATTAAAAAGGAAGCTCCAGGTTAATGGCATCATATGAGATTCTCTGGAAAAAATCTGCTGAGCGTGATATTAGGAAAATCGACCCTCGATATATTCCTCAAATCTTATCTGCAGTAGAAAGCTTAGCAGAAAACCCATTTCCTGCAAGATGCAGAAAATTAAGAGGCTCCGAGTCAAGCTATCGAATTCGTATTGGAGACTACCGAGTGATCTATCAGCTTGATTCTCAAAGAAACATAGTGATTGTTTTTCATATACGACATCGCAAGGAAGCTTATAGAAGTTAAGCCAATAAACGCTATAAATGCAATGATTAAAGCCTGGTTATTTTCGGCACTCGCCCTGAAGCTATCAAAACAGCCCCGGTTTTGCGTGGCTCAAGCTTCAAAGAAGCCAGCTTAAGTTTCCGTGTCCCTGGAATCCGGAAAAAATCTTAAATATTCATCTTGCCGTACACGAATTCTGCCCCGTAGTCGGCGGCCTGATCAAATCTACACATCTTCCGACTAAACGGACTTGGTAGCAGACCTTTCCTTTAAAAAAGGTACAGAAATTCTGTTTGACTATCCATACTAACTTTCTCTATTATTCTTATAAATTAATATTACAGGTGGTCAAATGAAAAATAAATCCTTTGTTTTTTTAACAGCAGTGCTGATCTTTGTGTCTTCACAAGCCGGCAACACAGGCCAGAGTGCGGAATCTTATATGCAGCAGTTCCAGAGGAACTTGATGGACAGCTTCATCGGGCCTATGAATGCAAGTGACAAAGAAGTCACGCCCAAAATGCGGGCTGTATTTATGGGCTATATATTGGATCGACAGGCTGGGAGAATCGGTGAATTTGAGATGGATAAGCTCCGTATGCAAAACCTGGTTTCCGAGGTGAAAGAATTCCTGATGGCCGTCTCTCCCGAAGAAGATCTCTGGCCTCTTGTAGAAGCAGCCATGATGGGACAATACAAACAGGATGTGGATTCCATTCTGGGGGGATCGCCGTATGTGGAGCCCATATTTCCCACATTGGATGACATGGTCAGGGACTGGCGGAATTGGGACTACAGCCCGGAGCGCCTCAACAGTTATCCAGATAATCAGGCCATATTCAACGTGGCCCTCAACTTCCTGCAAATGATGAAGGAAAAACGCTTTCAGGAGGCACTGCAGTTTACCGGCGGCAGGTGTTATGAGAATTTCAGCAAATGGCTGGCGGAGGCATCTCAGTCGCAGGAAGAATCAATAAGATTCAATCAATACTTTGAGAATCTGGAATGGAAGATCGGGCTGGCGGGAATGGCTGATACTGATCCTCCTATGGTGAGGATCATGTTTGATTTACGCGATCCGGATGGAGACTGGGATGAAGATCCCTGTATTTTGATCCTGGATCATGGGGTATGGAAAATAGGCCGATTCATTGATTAATAGGGAGAGGAATATGAGAAAAAAGTTCTATACTGCGGGTTTAATACTATTAATATTCAGTATTTCGATTTTTGCGGATGAACTGGATGATAACACAATTTTTAGAAAGTTTATGGATTATACTCAGAGAGTTTATCAGTCCCATGCCGAGGAAACTCTGGCTGCCAGCGAATACCTTCTTGTTTTTGAAGGAGTTAAAATGAGTGCCCGTGTGCTGGGTTACTCTCTGGGCAACCTGCTTCAGTATGCCCGGCGCGGCTCTGAAAATCATAAGATCTGGCTTATGCTGGAGAGTAAAACCAAAGAATCGATGTTTGCAGCCATCGACTATGAAGGAAGGGCTCGTGGATGGGATCAAAACTTTATTGAAAACCGCAAAAAGAATGCATGGCAGCAATGTATGGCCGCCATGCAGGGTTGGTTCGACAATACCTTGGCTGTCTGGACAAATGTCAATGCGAAAAACGCCCCCAACTTTTTTGAGACCCTTCGTTCTGATCCGGTTGAGATCGATGATCAAAATGTTCAGGATGCGGATTCCGGCAGTGAGGGTGAGGGCACTGAAAATCGTAGAGTTATCTCAGATGAAATTCTAGGCAAGTGGACCTTTACTCATGAATATACACGACCGCATTCAGATCAGATCATACGCCAGAAGTTGACAGTGGATGTGCAAAGGGCAGGGACTGAGGAGCGCTCAACCGCCTATGGGCCGATGCCGGTTTATCTTTATGAAGGATATGTTGTTGAGATCGAAAACGTCACCAATGAAAGGAGCCAGCCATTAGCCGCACCAGGTGATCTCTGCTGGAAGATCAAGTATACCACTTTGCATCGGGCTCCTTCGGAAGAATATCTGGGCTACACTTTTGATTCTGTCCTTGACCGTATGGGTGAATTCAGTATTAGGCTGCTGCGAGGGCAAGGTATCTTAGAGATAGGAAGGGCGAAATATTACCGATAGAGCAGTAACTCATTGAACCAAAGTTTTTTTGATCGAAAAGTATCTTTATGAACTCCAAAGGAAAAATCACTGGTTGTTCAGCATACTTTCATAAATTTGAAGGATCCTGGGTCCGATTTTTTTCCAGGAATATTTTTGTGCCTTCTCAAGGCTCTTTTGTTTGAGTTTTCGACGCAAATTTTCGTCTTCAACCAGACATTTAAGTTTTGATGTTAGACTCTTTAAGTCACGGGGCGGCACTAAAAATTCACCTAAATTGCTGTCTCCCATAACCTCTTTGTACCCCTTATTTGCAAAAGCCACAACCGGAAGTCCGGTGGCCATGGCTTCCAGAAGTACCACTCCGAAACTTTCTCCATTTGTGGCCGGGCTGCAAAAAATGTCTGCGCTCCTGTATATATCCGGCAAGCGGTCGTTTTCCACGTATCCTAAAAAATGGATATTTTTTGCTTTATTTTTCGATACCCATTGTTCAGCAGCCTTTTTTTCCGGGCCGTCTCCTGCGATAATCAAGCGGCATGGGTGAGTCTTGCTGACATCAGAAAAGGCCAGCAACAAATAAAATATCCCTTTTCTTTTATCCAGTCTTCCGACGAACAAGATAGTAATCTCTTTATCAGAAAAAATATTTTCCTTTGGCCCCTCTGGTTTGAAGCGAGCAAGATTTATTCCGGCTGGGATGACCTTATAAGGATTTGGATATAACTTCCGCGCGTAATGGGAAGCAGAGCTTGAGATTGCGATCTTAACATCTATTTTTTTATTCATCGTCCATCCCAATGGTTTAAGCAGGGACAATAACAGCGGCCGGACCCCGGTATGAAAGCTGCAAAAAGTTAGAGTGTTGGCTGCTTTAGATCTGAGAAGAATTTGCCAGTTAAATATGATGCTGGGTTCCATGAAATGAAGAATATCGAAGTTCCTGTCCCACAGAAAATTTTTTAAAGTGGAATTGTTAATAAAGACAAGAGGGGTAGAGGCAGATGTCCAGAAAAGGGGAATCTCAAATGATCGGCCTAGATAAGATATATTCCGATTTCTGATATCTTGATGTGGTTTTCCGCTGGTCAGAATTTCAACATAATGTCCTTGGCTCTCCAGGAAATCATAGAGTCCTTTGGCATACTCCTGTACTCCCCCGGGAATATTAAGGCTGGATTCCAGGACAATGCCGATTTTCATAGGGGTGTATTTCTATTATTTAGGAGTATAGGATATTAATCAAGAAGATTGTTCCGCCGGCTCCATGCTGATACGAAATTTCGGCAGATGTTCCGGATAATTCTTTTGCATGAACTCGACCAGTTTTTCTCTCACTTCACAGCGAAGTTCCCAGGCTGTTCCTGCATCCGGCGCGCTCATTATGGCTCTGAGTTGAAGGGTTTTTTCATTCGCATCGGTTACATGCAGCCTCCAAACTTTTCCATCCCAGTTGGAGGAGTTCTTTAAAATTTGCTGCAGTTCTTCTCGAATCGCACCTACCGGAACACTGTAATCAACATATAAGTAAACTGCCCCGAGCAGATCCGCTGATTTTCTGGTCCAATTTTGAAAGGGTTTTTCAATGAAATAACTGATGGGAAGAACCAGCCGCCTTAGATCCCAGATTCTGACGACCACATAGGTTAAGGAGATCTCTTCGATCCAGCCGAATTCTCCTTCCACGATGACTACATCATCGAGTCGAATCGGTTGGGTGATAGCGATCTGAAAACCGGCTAGAAGATTGGACAGGGTTTTTTGAGCGGCTAATCCAATAATTATTCCAGCAATGCCGGCAGAAGCCAAAATTCCCGTGCCTATCCGGCGGAAATTTTCAAACTGCATAAGGACAGCTGCGACAGCCAGGATGAGGATGATAACGACGATCACTTTTTTAGACAGATTTATCAGTGTGTGCATCCGTCTGGCTTGAAGATTATCTTTTACATCGACCCTGTAGCGGCTGAGAAAAAGGTCCTTAAGAAAATTTATTACACCCAATAGGAGCCATGTGACGGATAAGATCATTAGGATGTTGATGAGGGGCTGAATTATACTGATGGCTGATTCAGGTAAATTCCTGCGTACAACGGGCATGCTTATAGCTGCCGCAAGTAGAGGAAGCAGCAATCTCAAAGGATTTTGGATTCTGGAGATAAGACGGTTATCTAAACGGGATTCTGTTTTTTTTGAAATTTTATTTAATATCAAAAAGATCACTAAGTGAAGGAGAAAACCGATCACTAAAGAGACGGCTAAGATGATAAGACCCCGTTCGTTTGGTCCTAGATTATGAAGAAATGTTTCCATTTTTTTTATGTTTTTTAACTCGAAAGAAAATATTTTTTCTTGAAGAGCCTGATTTACAGTTTGCTAAGTATAAACATATTTTAATGAATGTATTACAGCAAGTCAAATTAGCGGCATAAGAATTCATTTTATTTTAGGGTGGTTGGATTGGGAGGATTGGAGTAAAATCTCAACGGATAGGACGGAGCAGTCCGTCTTTTGTTGATTTGACCAGACCGGAGCAAGGGCCGTGTTCTGAATCTCCCATGAATACGACTTGGCCCATTAGGGCGAACCGGGGAAGTTTGAACATGTCGCCGTCAGCTTTTTGACAGGAGTCTTGATCAGAGCCTTCATAAACCGATGTTATGGCAAAGCGTTCCAACAGAAGCTTGGATGGAGCATGACAGAGGACTGCATAATCATGCGGATAAAGTTCGTATTCGTTGATTCCCTGAATGAGAGGAAGAGTGCTCTTATGAAAAAATTTCTCATTTATAGAATTAATTTGGAGAACCATACCCGGATATCGCTGCCCTGCACTGTACAGGGCCGTTTCAGCAGCATCCTGGTTATCACAGGTGCCGACCCAGCGCAGGGCGCCTTCAGGATTAACGGGGTGGAGAAAGTCCTGAATAAGAGTTATATAAAGGTCTTCACCTGGATTAAAACCAAATAACCTCTGAATATGCGGTTTAAAATGATCATGCTCCATAGCCGGAAAAATCCTTTCAGAAATTATTATCCTTAAGATCTATTACTTTAGTCTTTTACTCTATGATGGGCAAGTGAAAGCTTAGATTAGGGATCAGAACGATCTAAATTGTTGATTTAAATAGAAATGTTTTCAATTCGAACTCATTTTTTTGCAACTTTAAAATTATGAAAAATTGATAGAACAGCTTCCATAACAAGAAAACAAAACCTTTGCCTATCGATACACTCTTTTACGTCAATTATGGCATCGCCAAACGTTAATACAATGGGTTCATAAATACCATCGTGCATCAAACCACAAGAGGCCTTCTCCCTTGAGTATCCGAGATCTAAAGCAATAAGGCTGAAATTCCCCCATAAAATTTTTGTCTCGAAAGTAATCATATCTATCGTTGGGCTATTATTATACAGCATATTGTATAATAATAATTAAGAGGAATAATTTATGGGAGGCTTAATGTTCAACGAACTGAAAGAAATCAATTCAAGGCCTGAGCTGTTTCAATTTTACACGGCATATGAACTATGGACAAATGAATACACATCAAAAAAAATGCTCGAATATCATTTAAATGAATCAATTGATGTTTCATCCAGGAAAAAAAGCTTTATCGAACCTTCTGTGAAATGGATTGTTTCTCACTTTAATGTCAATAACAAAACCGAAATTGCTGATTTTGGCTGCGGGCCCGGTCTC
>CAZLBV010000255.1:0-6843 GCA_964557845.1 uncultured Eubacteriales bacterium
AAAAAGCGTTGATACATATTCCCGTTCCCCAGAGCTAAAAGCAGGGTGGGGACAAAGTAGCCCATGGCCTGAATCCAGGACATGTTCCCGAGAAAAGAATGGCTTCTGGGAGTAACATTGGCTGCAATAGTACTTAATCCTCCGGCATGCTGGATGAGAAAGGGGACCGCCGTAAAGATGGCTGTTATCATGAGTATCCCATTGAAAACATCCAGATAGGCCACAGACAGCATTCCTGCCAGCATGGTGTAGGTGATAACGAAGGCCGCTACGATAATGATACCTTGTTTTTCAGATATTTTTCCTTCGGTGATTATATTCAGAACGAGACTCCCACCCCGGAACTGGTAGCTGACTATGGTTACATAAGCGATAATGGTAGTGAAGGTTCCCAGGATACGGGCCCACATGTTATAACGGGCTTCGAGTATATCAGGTACTGTAAATTGACCGAAGCGGCGGACGCGGCCTGCTATGAAAAAAACCACGATTATCCCCAGCCAGCCGCCGGCACTCCCAATGAGGGATGAAAATCCATGGTGATAGCTGAGATCAGAGACACTGAATATATCCCCTGAGCCGATCCAGCTGGCTAAGAGAGTTCCGACTAGCACCGGAGCCGTCAAGCTGCGGCCGGCTACCAGAAAATCTTCTTTCTTTTTCAAACGTCTGGAGATACGCACGCCGAAAACAAAAAGGAAAACAAGATAGACGATAATCGTTGCTAAATAAACCAAATCAAAACTCCTTCATATATTAAGATGGTTTTAGCTGTCCGGTAATTTTTACTTTAGGTTTTCTGTTTTTGGATTTTTTTCTTCTTTTCAGGGAAAAATCTTTCCAGCTCTTTGGGATCCGGTTTTTTACTGAGTAGGCTTCCAATGATCAAAGCTCCCACAGATATAATAAATGCCGGGTAGATCAACGGAATACCAAAGGGGTCTCCATCCGGCGCTTTATCCGGGGGGAGGTTATTTGCCATGATCTTCAATAAAATGCAGGCCACGGTTCCGGAGATCACCGAAGCCAAACCGCCGGCTTTGGTGGCTCTTTTCCAGGCCAAAGCTGCTATCAGAGCAGGAGTGATTGCGACTCCGTAGATTGTGTAGGCAAAATATGCCTGATCAAGCACAGATGTCATCCTTATAGCCAGGAAGAAGGCGACTATGCCCAATACAACCACCAGCAATTTTTGGAGCGCGACGGCGGATTTCTGACTGATTTCCTTTTTCCGGAATCGTTGAATGATATCCCGCATGATATTGGTGGTTGGAGAAAGCAGATAATTCATCCCGGTGGAGATCACAACGGCGCAGGCTGCGCCCAGAAGAAGAACACCTACCGGCCAGGGTACCAGCTGTTTGGCTGCCAGCAGCACCACCTTGCCGCCTTCCTTGGGGATAGTGAGGTCGATCTGATTCTTGAGCTTGCTGTAGGCAAAAACGGCAATGATGACAACTATGGTTTCAACAAAAACCGTTCCGATGGTCCAGAGAAAAACAGCTTTTTTGGCATCTTTCGCAGTTTTTGCGCTGTAGAATTTTTGGTACATACTCTGAACACCTAACAGCAGCAGCATGGTCGCCAGGAAATAACTCCCGACTTTTAGAAGAGGATTGGCTCCGAATTGGGAATTCACTACCTGAAAGTATTCCGGCCCCAAGGCTTGTGTAGCCTGGGAGAATCCTCCTGCAGCCAGATAAACAAAGGGAACGGCTGTGACACATGCCAGAACGATGATAATCCCATTGGGAAGATCAGTATAGGCGATGGCGATCATCCCTCCCAGAGCAGTGAAGAGAATAACAAAGGCAGCAGCGATTATGGTTCCGGTTGAATCAGGAATAGCGCCATCTGTGGCGACATTCAGGATAAAACCACCGGCTACGAATTGATAAGATACAATGACTGTAAAAGAAATGATCAGTGCAATCGCGCCGAAAACCCGGGTTACCGGCCCATATCTAACTTCCAGGATATCTCCAATAGTGTATTGGCCGAAGGACTGAATTTTGGCGGCTAAGAAATAGATGATGACTATTCCAACCCACGCGCCGGCAGCCAGCCACAGGGCTGAGAAACCGGCTTTGGCAGCCATTTCGGCTCCGGCAATAAAAGTTCCTGATCCGATCCAGGTACAGATCAGAGTGAATATCATGACCGAGGTTTTTAGCCTCCGTCCGGCGACCATAAAATCTTCCTGGTTTTTGACCTGTTTTGACCGGTAAAAATTAAAACCTGTCAGAACGAGGAGATAAGCGAGGATGATGTAGAGATAAGTGGACATACCTTCCTCCTAAAATAGAATAGGAAAGCCATATTTAAGCTGAAGCAGGCAGCCTTGCTAACCATTGTTAAATTAACTTCCCTATTTTTTCAATTATTAAAACAATTTTCAACTGATTTTTCTTATATCTTCTATCTTCTGTCTTTTCCACCAGATTTCTGGATTATTGACTAAAAATTGTTTATGATATCCTATTCAGTGTGACAATAAATTGTTTAACCTGGATTATTCACGAGTCGAGCTTGGTCCAGTTACAAGGCGTCGGCGGGTGAAGCTGTGGTTGTCCACCTCGAACCCACCGCAACGTAGTAAATGGGCCGAGATCGGCTCGCCTTTAGGTAAAAAATGCCGATATAAAATGGAGATTGTAGTAAACAATCTGATGAAAAAAGGTGTTTTGTGGAAAATATTCCAAAATCGTGATAATAAACTGTTTAATAGCACCAGCGGCATTTTTTATGAATAGTTCAGGTTAATTGTACTATCGGCTTTTATTATGAATAGTTCACGCTGCTTAAAAAAATGAAAGTTCAGTTATTTGTTCCTCCTAAAGGATATATTGCGCAACGATGGGGAGAAGGTACCACCATGCCTCCCTTGGGAATTCTATATTTGGCTGCTGTACTGGAGAGTGAGAATATCGAGGTGGATGTGGTTCCTGCTGATGTGCTTAATTTCAGTTGGGAGGACATAGAGAAAAGGATCAGGGCTTTTTCACCTGATATCGTTGGGGTCACCACGACGACAGAAAACCGGTTTGATTCCTTTAAACTAGCAGCCGTTGCCAAAAAAATTGATCCTGAAATCCTTACAGTTCTAGGTGGGCCGCATATATCCATGGCTAAAGAAGATACTCTGGTCCATGTGAAAGAAGTAGATATAGCTGTGATAGGGGAGGCAGAGAAAACCATAGTAGAGCTTACCCGGTCTGTAAAGCAGGGAAGGGACTTCAGCAAGATCAAGGGGCTCATCTTCCGTAAAAATGATGATATCTTGTTTTCCGGTTTTAGAGAGTGGATAGAAGATCTGGATTCTCTTCCTTTTCCAGCCAGACATTTAATACCCATGGAGAAATACAATTTTTATGTAAGGTCTACGGATGGAAAGTCGAGAAAAGCTCAGAATATTATGACATCCAGGGGGTGTCCGTTTAACTGTTATTTTTGTGCCACCCCGGTCAATTGGGGGCGGAGAGTCCGGGGGCATTCTCCTGAGAGGGTCTTGGAGGAGATCGAACATCTGATCGATGTGTATGGAGCTGAATTCATATGGTTCTATGACGATACCTTCAACTACAATTCAAAACGGGTCCACACGATCATGGATAAGATCATTGAGAGAAACTTGAATATTAAATTCTGCAGCGAATTCAGGATCGATCTGGTGGACAGACCCTTACTGGAGAAAATGGTGAAAGCAGGGCTTATATGGGGGCATTTCGGGATCGAGGCTGGAAGCGCCCGTATTCGCAGGGAAATCGTGAACAAAGAATTCGATGTAGAAAAAGCTTTTCAATTTGTAAGGTGGGCCAAAGAACTGGGGTTTGTTCCCAATGCTTTTTTTATTTTTTCCCATTTTACTGAAGACAAAGAGGATGCCAGGGAGACCATTCAGATAATGGAAAAGTTGAAGGAGATCAATCCAGAGACTGAATTCTCAACAGCACTCCTGCATGTATATCCGGGAACGGAATTGGAGAAGATAGCAAAAAAAAGAGGCATCATTCCTCCTGATTTTTCTTGGTCCAGAAAGGTTGATATGCGAAAAGTTCATGTCCTTCCTGCTGCGCAGGGATATGTTCCTCTATTCAAGGACAGATTGAGCTGGTTCCAGATCTCTGATCTGGTAATGCGCTGGTCAGCGGAAGGCAAAAGAGTCCTCTCCGGCTCTAAGTTTAAAGAAGTCTTAAAGGGGATCAATTCTTTCCAGGACATTTACGTGAATTTTGTATTTTTTTTAATGATGATGAAATATAAGATCCGTTCTTTTTCCCCTGGAAAAAAGAAAAGAGAAAGCGGTCAAAAAAAACCGGATATGAGAGTCGGGTATTAGTCCTTTTCTTCTAAGAGAGGAATGTCAGGGGTTTTGTTTGCGGCAGATAAAGCTGCTTTTTCCTTATCAAGCTTCACAGCATAAACATTGGTTACATTAGGTTCTGCCATGGTGGTACCATAGATGTAATCCGCGACTTCCATGGTTTTGAAGTTGTGGGTGATAATTATAAACTGTATGTTGGCCTTGATCTTATGCATGAGATTTAGGAACCTGCCTAAGTTAGCCTCATCCAGGGCAGCATCGACTTCATCCAAGATACAAAACGGAGTGGGTTTGTAGCGGAAAAGAGCAAAAAAGAAGGAGAGGCTGGTGAGGGTTTTTTCCCCTCCTGAAAGAAGGGTCAAGCTCTGTACTCTTTTTCCCGGAGGCTGGGCTATGATCTCGATCCCGCTTTCTAAGGGTTGGTCGGGCTCGCTCAGTTTGATCTCGGCATGCCCTCCTTCAAATAGGATAGAAAACACATCCGTGAAATTTTTATTCACTTCTTCCAGGGCATTGAGGAATTGAGTTTTGCTTTCCTGGTCGATCTTTCTGATGGCTTCCTTGGTAGAATCAATGGATTGCCTGAGATCTTCATACTGCTGGGTGAGAAAATCAAACCGTTTTTTCTGGATTTCATACTCTTCTTCAGCCATTAAATTGACTGCTTTGAATTTTTGCAGCTTGTCTTTCGCAGCTTCTAAAGAGATTTCAATATCATCATCAGGGATCGAGTTTAAGTCGATCTCTGATTTTATTTCTTGGATGGTCTTTTTTAATTCCTGCCAGCATGATTCTTCCAGATTGACCAAATCTCTTTCTTTTTGAGCTTTCTTTACCTCCCACTCTACTCTCTCTTCTTTCTTTTCATTAAGTTCTGTCCGTTTTTGTTCCAGCTTGTCTTCCAATTTTTTTTGAAGTTCGAGGATCTTTTTGTAATTAATTTCGCTTTCCATGAGATCCTTATCTTTTGCTTTGGTCTCATTTTCAAGGGTTTTTTCTTTTTTCTTCATCTCGGTGATCGAATCTGAAAGAGATAGAAGTTGGTTTTCAGCAGTATTGATTTCTTGATCGAGGGATTTTAATTTCTCAATGATCCCTGAATGGCGTTCTTCAAGAGTATGAATACGATCTCTGGTATTGGCGATCTTTTCACGGTCAAGATTGATGGAGGATCTCAATTCAAAAAACTTTTTGCTCTCCAGTTCATTGGTCCCTTCTAACAGTGATAGGTCTTTTTCCAGTTGGGTCAGGTGGTTTTTTTTCTCTGTTTCAGAATTGGACAGAAGATCGATCTGATCATGGATCGCATCTAATTTACTCTTAAGGTCTTGTTTGTCCTTATCCAGGGCCGCTACTTCCTTTTCGGCAAGATCGACCGCAAGTGATACTTTTTTCTCCTCGATCCGGATATACTCGAGCTCTTTGGTCTTTGCCTCGATTGTCTTCTCCTTATCCGCGATGATTTCTGCTTGGGCAGCGGCTTTTGTCTTTAATCCTTCAATTTTTTCCAATAATTCTTGCTTATCTTTTTCCAGAGGGATCATCTGCTGTTCGATTGATAATATCCTTGCCTTTAATTCCTTGATCTCTTGATTGAGAGAGAATAAGCCTTCTCTTTTCTGTCCTATTTTGACCATTCCCGAGGATAAAACCAGGTCTCCATTCAAGCTGACAAAATGACAGTCCGGATTTTCTGTCCACAGCTCGATAGCGGATCTTATGTCTTCTACGATAGCAGCTTCCTGCAGGCGCTGGGTTCGGTTTTTTAATCTGTCTTCTGATTTTATCCGAGCTTTTAAAAAACCAACGATCCGGGGATCATCTGGGAATTTCTTGTCAGCTGTTTTTGCTCCCGGTGATGGAACCAATAAGAAGTTCCCTTGGATATTTTTTTCATCCAATATCTGGAGAAGCAGAGAAGGTTCGATCAATACCGCCTTGGATTCTTCTTTCCAGAAGATATCCACCAATGGTGCAGAGGAGGCATCGGCATCGATCAGATCCGCTAAAATTCCCATGGCTCCAGGGGGGATCTTATCGGTTATGGTTTGCCGTTCCTTTTCCTCTAATTTTTCCAGGGCATGGAGATGATGGAGATTTTGTTCCTTTTCGTTTTTTAATTTTTCAAGTTGTTCTTGGATTCGGATCTGCGATTCAGAAAGCTTTTTGATCTTATTACCAAGTTCTATTTGTTCTTGGTTTTTTACATCCAGATCTTTTTTTTCTGAGTCTATCCCGGCTGAAATCTGAGCTTTTTTTTGTTTGATCGCCTTCATGCGGGTTCGTTCTTCTTCGGCCTGTTTTCTAATTTTTTCTTCCTGACGGATCAAAAGCTCCAGCTCTTTTTCAGCTTTTGCTCCTTCGTTCCGTATTTCCGTATGTTTGGCGAGGTTTTCCAGGATCTGATTGCGTAAGGACTCTGTGTTATTTTTAATGCATTCCAGTTCTTCCCTAATTTTCCGGCTTTTGCTTTCAGCTTGTTGAAGTTCACTTTCTTTAGTGTTTAAGATATTTTCAAG
>CAZLBV010000256.1:0-4142 GCA_964557845.1 uncultured Eubacteriales bacterium
CAGCCACCACTCTCCCATAATTTAAGTTCATCGTATAAATGAGTGCCAAACAAGGCAATAGCTTTTTGTCGTTAGTTTACTAGATTGTGTAAGTAGCTATAAAGGATAAATTTGGTGCCGGAGGTGGGAGTCGATATTAGATAACTCAGCCAAGCTAAAAAAAATAATAAGTTGAAAAAAATCCTTCACTCATTTTTCGCCTCTCGGTCGTAATAAAGAAAAGATACGATCAAAGCAAAAATAGAACAGTACCACATAAGCCAAGCTCCTGGTATAGGAGAAATCTTCCTGTGTAGAAAACTGGTTCCTAGCCCTGTTTCAGCCCATTTCCAAAAGATTGTTATGAATAGTAAGGTAAAAAAGGCCATACGAAAGGCTTTTAACCAGTTCAATCTTACTCTTTCATCATTTACAGCAGTTTGCACAGAGGAATCTTGCATGATTTTTGCCTTGTATATCAAGAAAATAATCACATATATCGCCAGTATAATGGCTCCGACAATCCACAGAGCTTCCAGATAAGGTTCAATGGATCTAGTATAAACGTCAATACGCCGCCAAGATAACTTAAGGGCTGAGATTATCGTTCTATGAAAAAGCCAGATGCCTAATGTTACCCAGCCAAACAGGAAAACTTTTAATATTATCTTTCGCATTCTGTTTATCTTTTCAATTTTTGATTCCATAGTAGTCTCCTTATATATTTACTCTGAGGATTTCTTTTCATCGATAAAGAAAACTTCCTCGAATGGTACTTCAAAGGCCATAGCTATTTTTAAGGCGATTACAGCAGAGGGAACAAATTTCCTTCTTTCAATTAAGTTAATTGTTGTTCGTGTCACACCCACTATTTCTGAGAGCTGTTCTTGGGTAAGGTCTTTTTTAGCACGCTGTACTTTGATTGTGTTACCTAATATATTTTTACCCATTTTTTACCTCTCTATTGAAAAATAGAAAGGCCCCAAATAAAGATAACGCAGCAATATAAAGGACAAAAAATGGCCCATTGGGAGGGCGAATTATCTTAGTGATCCGCCAAATAAATTTTAATTGTTCTTGCAGTGAATGATAATCAGATCTATCAAGCTGTGAAGAATACTCAGAGAATCGCCAACGTGTCCATAAAGAGTAATAGTATTGCCAAAAAATTGACGCAAGAAATGCAACAATAAAAGCAAAACGATAGGCTTTAAGCCAACCCAATTTTATCCTATCATCGTTGACCGCATCATAAAGAAAGAGGTCATTTCTAAGCTTTTTCTTATATAATAGGCTTATTACACCAAATATCAGCAGTGAGAGAATCCAAAAGATCCCGGCCCTTTCTAAAGCTCTCGAAGAACTATAGAAGGTGCTTTCCACCCACCCTTTAGCAATATGTGGTGACATAAACCAGACAAAGGCAATGGTTGTGGCTAAAAATATCCCTCTTATAATATTCTTTCGTATTTTGTTCATCTTCTCAATTTTTGTTGCCATTTCTGCCTCCCAGAGCTATAGCGTTAACTATCTTAAACATAATATATTATTTCATTAACTTTTTGTCAATTATATTTAACTTTTAATAGAAGAAATATTTTTTTGGCTAAGACCTGCCCCATAAATCAACTGTATGTCAGAAAATGTGCAAACCTGCTTTTTATGGATATTGTTGAAAAAAAAACAGAATTATTAAAATAAATTTCTCGGGATTTTCCAGGAAATTTGGTGCCGGAGGTGGGAGTCGAACCCACACTCGAGTCGCCCCGAACTGGATTTTGAGTCCAGCGCGTCTGCCAATTTCGCCACTCCGGCATGTGGAGAGTGGAAGGGATTATAACATAAATCTGCGGTGAAAATAAATCTATTGTGATAAGGGAAGTTCCCCCATTTTTTTTAATAACGAAATGGAAAGACGTGAAAGGTCATATATAAATCCCTTAGAAAGACGTGGTTTTTCCCCAGCGAGGAAAAATCCCTCCCAGTCCTCACAGCACTCCCCTCGAGTTCCACTCGAGGAACCATGCCCGTGCTGCTGCGGAGGGCTTTCTTCAGGAATTATACATGTCCTTTAACCGTATTGCTCAAAGTATAAGTAAAAATGGGGGAACTTTTTTGGGGAGGGGAAAAGAAAAAGGTGCCCCCGGGAATCTATGAATTCCACTTGAGCTCTTATTTATCTGCCTTTATTTAATAATTTAGACCATAATAAAAATATTTAGGGGAATTTTATTATTGTGAGAATCATATTTATCCTGTAGAATTTTCAATTCCATGGAAAAAGTAATCTTCTGGGACTGGTCAGGGACGTTGGCGGATGAGTCGGCGCTGGATAAATCGGTTTGCTTATCCATGGAAGAAGAGATTACCCGTAGAGAGCAGGTTTCTTTGGAGGAAGCAGCCAATCAGTTCAACCGTCACTTAAAGAAACTGGAAAACACCTGGAAATGGCATGACTATGTCTTTCATGGAGAAAGTTTCAGCATTGACTGGAAACAGGCACAGGAGAATCATCTGGACAAACTCTCTCTGCTGCCCTATGCCCGGGAGATTTTGGAACACAGCCATGCTCAGGGGTATAAGAACATCCTGGCCTCCAATGCAGTGAGGCCGGTGATCCTGCTCCGGGTGGCCCACACTGGATTGCTCGACCTGTTCGACTTCGTGATCGCAAGTGATGATGTTGGGGCCCTTAAATCAGAAGGAAAACATTTTACTTTAGGCTTGGATCAACTGAAGGCTGATCCGGCGATATCCTTTTCTGTGGGTGACAATCCAGTGCAGGATATCCGGCCGGCTCACAGGTTAGGCCTTCATACCATATTCTGTGCGTACGGGAAAAAACGGACCCACTATCACTCGGAACACCTGACTGCCAATCACAGCGAGTCAGTCGAAGCAGATTTTATTATCCACAGCCTGGAAGAAATTAAGGAAATAATTAAAAATAAATGAGAACACCTGAGTGCCCTTATTTTGGAACATGCGGGGGCTGCTCTTATCAAGATATCGACTATGAAGAGCAGCTCAAGCTTAAGCAAACACAGCTCAAAGAAGCTGTTCAGTTTGAAGACATCAAAATATTCTCCGGAGATGAATTCTATTACCGCAACCGGATGGATTTCGTGTTTCATGCCGGAGGGCTGGGATTGCGGGAGAAGGGCTCCTGGTCTTCCATGGTCGATATCGAGCAGTGTGTAATAGCCAATCCGGAACTGAATTTCCTGCTTAAAGAAGTAAGAGAATTCTTTAGAGGCGTATTTTATTTTGATGTTAAACGCCGGTTCGGGACCTACTGCTATGCGGTGATCCGGACACCAACCGTAGATTCATCCGTATCCATAGTCATCAATAAGAAAGATAAAAAAATAGAGGACGCTGCTGAAAAGATCCAGGAATTCTCCCAATTCACTTCAGCTAACAATGTGGTAATGACCCTTATCCCCCACAACCGGAATGTTAGTGTGTCGGATGAATTTAAAGTGATAAAAGGGAGTGAATTTCTTAAAACCAGGTTTATGGAAAAGACCTTTTATTTCCCGGTACAGGGCTTTCTGCAGGTGAATAACGAGATGACCGAGAAGGTCTATGCCTACTGCTATAAGCTTTTTAAAGAGCAAGAGCTGGGACAAAAGCACCTGCTTGATCTTTATGGGGGAATAGGGACTTTCGGGATCACCAATGCTGATCTTTTTAAAAATGTGACTGTTGTTGAAAATTACACTCCCGCGATTCAAGCTGCTGAGATGAATCTTAAGGAGAATAATGTTCGGAATGTTAATTTGATGGCCCTGGATGCTCGGCGATTAGCAGAGCTTAAGCTCCCCCATCCGCTGGCCGTAATTGTTGATCCGCCTCGAAGCGGAATGCACCCCCGGACACTGGCGCAGCTTAAGGAACTCAAGGCCGATCCCCTTATCTACGTCTCCTGTAATGTCAAACATCTGGCAAAGGATCTTGAATATTTGGATAACTACCGGATAAAGAGTGCGACGCTTTTCGATATGTTCCCGCAGACTCCACATATGGAAGTGGTGGTTGAGCTTGGTTTTAAATGATGAAAAATGGGGACATAATCCTTTTTATTTCAATTAATTCTTATGTTTTTCCAACATCCCCAAGGCCTTGATTGCCAGGTCGAATAGATATTTGTGCGAGCGGTT
>CAZLBV010000257.1:0-20699 GCA_964557845.1 uncultured Eubacteriales bacterium
GTTTTATAAAAGGAATTCGCCGCTGCTGTATCAGTCGGTAAACATGACCTTTGCTTACCTGTAGAAAATCTGCCAGCTGCTGCGGAGTCAATAATGGCTGCATCTACCTTTTACCTTCCATAAGCGAATAAATCCGGTTTAAAACTTTTTTTGACGGTTGCGTTTTGTCGCTTTCAAGTAAAGATATGTACTGTTGACTTACACCCAAAATTACCCCAAGCGCTGATTGAGTCAAGTCTAATCTCGCCCGTAAAATTTTTAATTCTTTCATATTGATTCCAACATAGCATATATTGTAAGATACAAATAAATTATGTACACACAACTAAATTTTGTCCCTTATCCCCAGGATCAACAATCAGTTTTTCAGCAAGCTAAATGGCTGCTGCATGAGCTTATAAAAGAAAAAAATCATAAGCATCCTTGCGATTGCGGCGCCTGCATTTATGCTGCATATAAAAAAATGAATAAAGCTAAAAATCGGCCATATTCTAAAAGAACATTTTTTGTATACTTTTTACGTGATGCTTTTTTTTGGATAACTTATTATGAAGGAACAAAGATAAATTTTTATGAGGTTGCTAAATCTTATAGAATAAATATCAGGAATGATATATTGTCTACAGAGATTCTATGGGGAAATCTTAGGAGTTCTAACAAGTTAAAAAGAATAAATGTCGAGTATCCAAGCATTTCTTCCCCTAAATTAAAAACCTTACATATACTCTTGGAGCTTGAAACAAAAGAAAATAACCAAAAGGCTAAAAAGTTTCTTCAGGGTATTTTAAATAAAAAAAGTTTCTATACATACTATAAACGTGCTGGCGATCCTAAGCTTGATAAATTGGTAAAAAAGATTAGAAATGATTTACCTTTTAAAAAATCTCCAAGAATAATTTAATAAAAAAGACAAGGGGGCAAATCATTATGTATATTGATTTAAAGGCACTCAAGAAAAAATCATTATCCAGTTTAAAAACTATCTTTATTTTTATGTCGGTACTATGGCTTTTGGATGCATTGGCTACTGGATTATATTTATCATTTCACAACATTTATCATGGAAAATTTGGGTATTTTTTTCTTATTGATGATAAAAATGATTTTTCTGCAATTTTTAGTTTTTGGCTTGCTGTATTTGGTATTATTTTGTTATATCAGGGATACAAGGCATTTGAGAGGGATGACTGGACAATTTCTGGATCTGGTACTAATAAGATTGAAATTTTAAAAGTGTTGCAAAAGGAATTTAATATTATGAAATTAATTAATAGAAGAATTGAAAAAATAATTGAAGATGATATTGATGATATTGAGGTTGATATTGAATTTGAAAAATTACAAAAAATAGAATCTCAATTACATACTATTCTTAAAGATATTATTCCAATATTCGAAGAAAATGACGATGAATAATTATTAATTTTATTTTATTTGTGCTACTCTATGAAAAAAGCTAAAGGAGGGAATTATGGGAAAAAAAATCGGTATTATTATAGATTTCCTTTTTTGGCCGGACAAAGAATACGCCTTAATTGAAAGAATATCTCTCTCACCTGAAAAATTCAATGGAAGAGTACGCTACGGGATAAAGGGCGAAGATAAACAGTTGAGTTTTGAAGAGTTAGCACAAGAGCTAAAAAAAATTCAATTAAAACGTGATGATAAGATATATCTTTTTGTTGTGAATCAGGAAACTGGAAAGCGGAAAGATTTTAGTTTAAACATAATAAAAGAATGGCCAAATAAAGATATGGTTGATATTAAATATAATAGGATACATGAGATTTATCATATTACAGAACATATTAAGGAAATAGGAGTTTTATAATTATATATAAACTGTGCAGTAATTGTGAAGTAAATATAAGAAAATTGTATAAAATTGTGTAAATATGAGACTAATTTAAAAAATGAGTAACATGCATTGTTTTTTATATTATATGGGGTAACAGGGGAAATAAGGAAGCACGCCCGGAGGGATTTGAACCCCCGACCTTTGGATTCGAAGTCCACCGCTCTATCCACTGAGCTACGGGCGCACTGATAGAGAGACTATAATATCAGACCGGATTCTTGTCAACCGTTCAAGACTTGTTCGAGCCCTTGCTCAAAACACCGAAGTTCGATCTATCTCTTCAGAAATTCTTCCTGGGTGACGTTGCGTATGATAGATTCCCGTTCAACCACTCCGTTTGTTTTATTGGGCGGCATGGGGAGGGTGGTCTCACTGACAACGAATTCATCCATTACCACTTTCCTGACCCAATAGGATTCGAGATGGAATTTGTCACAAACCTAATCCAAGTCTGCCTTCCTCTTATCCAGTTATAAAGTTCCATCCGAAAACTGGAAGGAGAACAACCGCATAGTAGATGGTATATGGTAAAGGGCTGAATTTTTTCGGAGAATAGCTGAAATAAGCAACCGGGACGCCAACCTAAAAGAATAGAGAATAGATTTTATCATAAGGTTTCATTTCTTAAAAAAACAAAATCTCTGGACAGACAAGTTTTTCCTAATTATCATTGATAATCAACATGGATTACTTCATAAGAAAACGTAATAAGCTGTACTGTGAGGAAGTGGCTTTATCGGACTTAGCGGACAAGCATAAAACTCCCCTGTTTGTGTACAGCCTGCGCACTTTTGTCCGTCATTTTAAGGTTGCTTCCCAGGCATTTAGAGACATTCCGCATGCTGTGTTTTATTCTGCCAAAGCCAATTCCAATCTCAGCCTTCTAAAAATCATCGCCGGATTGGGCGGCGGGTGCGATGTAGTCTCTCTGGGTGAGTACTTAGCGGCACGAAAAGCAGGGATTAAAAGAATTGTTTTCTCGGGTGTGGGAAAGCAGGATTTTGAAATAGAAGAAACTCTCAGAAAAGGTTTGGATTTTTATGGTGTGGAATCTGAGAATGAACTTCGGTTGATAGAAAAAATTGCGGCCAAGCTAAAAAAAAGAGCCCTAGTTTCTCTGCGTGTCAACCCAGATGTGGATCCCAAAACACATAAATATATTGCCACAGGATTAAAGAGTGAGAAATTTGGGATCCCGTTTACACAGGCGGAAGAGTTATATCATTTCATATCAAAAAGCAGCTATCTTTCAGCGGTTGGAATTTCCATGCATCTTGGCTCCCAGATCATGACAACTCGACCTTTTGTTCAAGGATTCGAGAGGCTTAAACACATCTTCAACCGCTTAAAGGAGAAAGGAATAAAACTTAAATATATCGATTTAGGTGGAGGTTGGGCGGTTCCTTTCACTCGGGATCAACGGCTTCCCAGCCCCTCTGATTATATCAATACTCTTTATCCCCAAATGCAGAATATTGATGTTGAGTTTATCGTTGAACCGGGAAGGTCTTTAATCGGCAATGCAGGAGTGCTGCTGAGTAAAGTCTTATATATAAAGAAAGGGAATGCAAAGAATTTTGTGATTGCAGACGCTGCCATGAATGATCTCATCCGGCCAGCTCTATATGGAGATCCTCACCGGATAGAACCGGTTGTCCAGCGCAAAGGAAACGCGATAAATGCAGATGTGGTCGGCCCAATATGTGAAAGCAGTGACACCTTTGCCGCAAATATCGAATTACAAGGCCTTCGAGACGGGGATCTTATTTGCATATTCACTGCCGGGGCCTACGGCTATTCCATGTCATCCAATTACAACAGCCGCTTGCGGCCGGCTGAAGTTTTAGTTGACGGAAATCAAATCTTTTTGATCCGGGAGAGGGAAACTTATTTTGATCTCTGGCGGAAACAAAAGTTATTAAAACTGACACCACCCCTTCACCGTGTAAAAAAAATCTCATAATCACCCAGAGAAAAACACTTTATATCAACCTAATTTAAACATAAGCAGCCGCTCTAAACAACAATCACGGGACTATGTTTTTTCTAAAACAATTAAAACCGTAACTGTAAGGGCAGATGATCTGATTTATATTGACGATAAATATTATACAGTCTCTAGCTATGGATACAGTGGATATCAATTGATCCTCTCCGATGAGAAATTTCAACCATTGGTTACTATTTTAGACAAGAAGGGAGTCGAATTCGGTACTATAAGTGTATATCCGCACTTTCGCTTGCTTGGAGGGAAATCGCCTGGTCTATATCCATTAAGATGAAGCCGGTGAATTAATCCTTAAATGTGTTGAATACTAATTAAACCTCCACAAAGCATCAATAAGGCCATAAAGATTCAAGTTGATTCTTCCATAAAAGCATGGCAGAATGAAAAAATAAATTATAATAATAATTATCATAAAAGGATGGACTAATGAACTTATCAACTCGTGAAAAAAATGATCTTGTTGCCCAATGGGCTTTCGACACCCGCCCCATTTTAGGACGCATGCATCTCTGGCTGGAGGATGTCGAGGTGGAGTGGCTCAGGGGAAAGCCACGTCCGGAATTCACCCAAAACATCTCTTTTATGGACGGTCGCATGGAAAGACTCATGGCCATGACAGCGGCGGTTACCGCTTTAGGAACACAACTTTTCGGCCGCTACGGAGAAGGAAAAGATAAAGAAAAAGATGAGATCAACCGCGTAAAAAAAGACGCCGATGCCATCTCTGCCTATGCGATGAGTGAAAGCCTCTGGTATGCTACACGTGGACTTCCTGAAAATCACGCCATTTTGGTCTGCATGGGAGAAGGATTGATGCCCAAGGTTGGAGAAACTAAGGAGATGGGCTCCAATCCTCAGTTGGGATTTGGACGGGTTTATGCCCGGCCCCAAATAGCTAAATGGCTTGATGCACGGGTCACACGGCTTTTAAACGACCCTGAATATAATTGGCAGGAATTCTGGTCAGAGATCAAAGAATCAGGAATCACGGTCTGGGGAGCTGCCATCGATACTCTAGAAAACACATCCCGTTTTGCCAAGGGAAAAACGACCGGTCCTCTGACTGTATTGCATCTCTTCAATCAGCCCCTTCACATGGTCAAACCTTATGAAGGATACATGGGCAATCTATTTCTTCCTCAGGAAGTGATTCGAAAAGCAGAAGAGAATTCGATCCTGCTGGATTTTATGACTCCCAGAGAAAAGGTGGTTGAATCGATCGAAGCCACCTACCCAGGGATCAAACGAGAAAATATTCATGTCTGGACACTAGGCGGGAAGAGCCGGATCAAACGCCTGGGCTGGCTGTGGAAGCAGTGGCAGAAATTAGGAGTTCATTTGGTCGAAAACGGCTGGATCTTACCTTCAAATATGGAGGCTTTTGTCGATTCCGGCACTTATGCTCCGACCTATATTATTGGAGCCTGGAAAGACAAAGAAGGGCAGCATCACATTTTTCTAGTGGATGGTTATGCTGCTTCCGCCGAAGCCATGCAGGCTGTAAGTTTAGCCCCAATGTTAGGACTGGATGGAACATTGGTGACCTTTACTTCAAAATTCGAGCTTCCCATCAATAAAGAACAACATATTATGAAACTCGACCCGGGGAGCCCGGATTTTAAGGAAAAGCTAGAATCACTC
Organism: uncultured Eubacteriales bacterium; assembly: GCA_964557845.1. GTDB lineage: Bacteria > Acidobacteriota > Aminicenantia > Aminicenantales > Aminicenantaceae > CAZLBV01. The sequence goes on from CAZLBV010000257.1 coordinate 5,508, forward strand.
TTTGAAAAAACTCTGGACCATGAAACACTTGACAGATATAAAGATATGATACTTGAAGCCAGAGAAGCCGGCATGCCATCATTCAGCCGGGTTATTCGGGTAGATGACTTTTTCCCTGAAAAAAACTGGGAAGTCGTGGCCCTGTCTGGATACATGTGTGATGATCCATATTCCGGAGCCAAAGGCGTTGAGGAAATTGAAAAAGGTATCTTCCGGGTGACATCGAGAATCGCCACCCCCCGGGGAGATAAGAGGATAACATTCACTCTCCGTCTTATGGAAAAAACAAATGAACAGAGGTTAGTTTTCAATCCCCTTCTAAGCCGGTTTTTCTATGGTGAAGATTTTCGCAGCCGACCAGTCAAGATATCTGATTCAGGCCGCATAAGAAACGAACTGCAAACATTGGTCTCAGAAGCTCTGGAGCATAAAAGAAACGGACACATGAAAGTAAACTTTGATCAGATCCCTCCTGAGGTCATCTCCCCCAAAGATCAGAAGATCCTGCGTGAGGCCCTTGAGTGGTATAAAAAACATCATCCTATATGGTTCAGATGGCTTGAACTCCCTTGATCCTGAATTATTAGTAAAATATACCGACACAAAATACAATTTTCGTCTCCTCTGTATAACGAGTTCTAAAGTGAATCTAATAGATGCAATCAATCCATTCTCAAATTATAAATTTTGTCGGTCTCTTTTACCCTCCGGGCGGACCGATCTCAGCACAAATACTTCTGGGCACTGAGTTCGAGGTATTACACATACATCTTCACTCAATGCCCCTCGTATTTGCACCAACCTCGGCCCGCTAATAATCCAGGAAGATTCGATTCTTAGTTATCGCAGTATTGTAAACATAGATTTTGAGATATTGGGGTCACACCACGGCAAGCTATTGATAATTCAAAAATTAAGCCATATTAGAGGGCAAATATCGCCCAGGTTTACAGCGCCTACCGTAAAGCCTATAACAGCGATAATCCCACTGAATTTACTGAGGGCGTCCACTGCTTGCAGCTTTATTTTGACGGCAAGCGATGGTGGGTCACCAGCATTGTCTGGGAAGATGAATAAATAGAAAATTCTTCGAACAGTCCGTAAGCAACCACACTGTATTCAGAACCCGGTGGATATCCCGACTTGGCGCCTTCCCGGAATGAATTGGGCCAGGCTCTTCCCAGAGGCGGATCATTATGAAAAGGCCCCAACGTGTTTTTTAAAGTGCCGTAAACAATGACTTCCACTTCATTTTCACCGTCCTGAACAAAATTACTTATATCCAGCTCATAAGGCTGAAATGCGATAAAACCAGCCTGCCTCCCGTTGACCAGAACCTCTGCCACCGAACCAGACCATTCGCCCAGATGTATGAACCAGCGAAGACTTTTTTCATCTGAAAGGGAAATGTTATATTTTTTATTATAGCTTACACCGCCTGAATAAAAGGGCCTCCCCTGATCTTTCCATGAACCCAAGGACAGCGTTTCACTCGGGATCAAGAAGAATCCTTTATCCTGGCTTTTCAATGAAAAATTCCCCAGCAGATAGATCGGTTCCAATTCAGTGTGGATTGTAAAGGGTTCAGCTTTAAGCCTGACGCTATTCTGACCGGTTCGGACATGCTCTCCGATCTCAAATACACCAAAATCACGGTCGAGCCACCATATTTCCGGTTGGGAATGAATTTCAATGCCGTTTATAGAAACACGGTATAGTTCAGGCCGTTCAATCACGACTTGCAGTGACTCAAGATCCACTCCTTCTGAGACATTGAATCTGTAAATAACCTCGAATCCTGAATCTGATGGGAATTTGTCCATATCAAGGATATTGCTTTTATACTGAACGGCATGATCCCAGGGGTTGCGGTCGAGTCCGTGATGCTGAAAGATCTTTTCCTGCGCCTCATAAAAATAAAGATCTTTGATCCAGCGGCCTGATAAGGAAAGATCGCAGTAATCCAGAGTCAGAATATTAGGAGATATGGCCTGGACAGTTAATTCACTAGAAGCTGAAATTTCAATTCGTTTTTCCTGTTCGTTGGAAATGATATTTTCTGCTGCACCCGGTCTCAGGCATAAAAGCAGACTGCCGCCGGGAGGAAGCATAAAATCAATTTTGAGCTGTCCATCTATTTTTTCAAAAGGATAGGGAGTGACCCTGCCGCTGAAAGGATCCCAATGCTCACATGAATTCCCTTCAGCAGTGAAAAAGCCTTTGTACTCTTCCCGGTCGCTGGAGTTAACCAGGAAGACCAGTTCAGCATCCTGAAGTCGTCTGCGGTGATGAAAAAGCCGGCCTTGATTTTCTACGTCAGCATGAAAAACAATACCCTGAGGACAGAAATCTCGGATTTTGTTCCATCCATCCTCTGAATCCACTTGAACCCAGTTCGATCCATATTGGGATGCCAATTCAGTTACTCTATCCGACTGCATTCCATCTATATACTCTGGAGCTTTCTTCCAGCATATGATTTTGCCATTTTCAGCTAAAAACTTTTCTAAGAGCATAATTGTATCTGAATTAAGATTATCAAGGCCAGGAGAGAGCACAACCAGATCATAAGAGCAGGCTCCCACCGCTAATTTATTATTATCCACGCTTCCATGTTTTAAAAGGATCTCTTCACTCCCCAGATCATATTCGATCTGTTCGGCTTCCAAGTCATGGACAAAATTCTGAAATTCTTTACCCAAGGATTCAAGCCGGTCAGAAGAAGCAGCGGGTGAATAATACATCCATGCAGTGGTCGTAGGCTCGATCACGAGTATCCGATTTTTTTGGACTCCATAAGACATGGCCACAGATAGCCTGGCAAAATAATCAGCCAGGACCGGATAGGCATGCCACCAGGGCTCATGATAGGAAAAGGACAGCGGGTGATCACGCTTGCGTGCTCCCTTTATAGATACATAAGACAGGTGCTGATTGAGGAAATTAACACCCAGGGCATATTCCCAATCCCCGATCCTTTTTTGATCAAAAAAAGTCATTTCCCATCCGCCGGCACCATAGGTCTCTGAAAGAGTCCGCTTTCTCCCCAGTTGATTGGCCGCGCTCCTGAGTTCCTTGACAGCACGGGCATTTCCGAATTGAGCATGGGGATCCAGGCTCCATTCATTCATAAGCATATCAATCCCCGGCATATGGGCATAGGCATAAAGAGCCATATTATCCGGATTAATACGGGGACGGGGCCATTCATGCTCCCAATAATGGCCGGTAAAAATAAGATTATGATCTGTGCCGTATTCATAATAAGGTACAGCCCAATTATCGATGAAAAGCTCAAGCAGTAATGCATAAAAATTATGCCTGACCTTCTTCCACTCTCCCTCCTCTTCATACAGAGAAGGAAGATGGGTTCTCAGGTCATAGCCCCACTTTGTCTGAAATGATTCGAAAAGCGCTGGAGTATAATTGATCACATCTCTTCCCCCAGGAGGAGAAATGTGCGCCTCATCCTGAAAGACACCAGGTACGGTTTGACCAAACTCTTCTCCCAATGTTCTTTTATAGGCGTTTAGCGTAATATCCAGAAATTTTTCTGTAACCTCCCGGCGCAATAGATCTACATAGGTAAAACCGCCATACCAGGAAGATGGAGACTGGCGGAGAATCTCAAACACATAAAAATCGCCGGTTTTTCCCGCATATTCCTGGATATTGGAGGTTATATCCTCAAATTTATTAGAGTTTTTCATGAGTACGACTGCCGGCTGGACTTCAAAAGATTCAGACAGTCTTCCCATTTTTTTCATCTGCAATCCCGAGAGAACCGCATCAGGCATCTCTGCCGGAACATGCCCGCCGGCAAAGCCTGAAGGGTAAGAATTTTCATCATAAAGCCAGACTTTCATTCCCCTGGATCTTCCTTCCTCAACTGCAAAGCGGCACAGTGACAGCCATTCCTCGGAAAGATAAGGTGTGATCAACCCGGGCCGGGGATGAATAAACACACCCCCCATTCCCTTTTGCTGGAAATCCATGAGCTGTGTTTCGATCTGTTCACGAGTGATAGCATCATTCCAAACCCAAAAGGGAACGCTTTTAAATTCATTCGGCGGATTCTTGAAATTATCAAACACTGATTGATAGGTGTCGGATTGTTGTTTTTTTTGGCACGAAAAAAAAAGAAATAAAATCCCGGTACAAAGAAAAAAGAATAAAATTCTTTTTTTCATAATCCAATTCTCCCTAAATTAATCTCATTATTGACAATTTTTGCTTTTATTATCTTTTCTTATTCCTGTGCTTCTCATTCTGTTCAGCAAAAAGCATCGATATCATCGACACTTCCAGCCCGAGCAAATTAAGAATAGTGGGGGTGCAAACGAAATCAGGTGAACATTTGGGGTTAAACTACTAAAAAAACAGCAAATAGATTTGCATTCCTTCTTTTTCAATTTATTCTTCTTCATCTTTATGGTGTTTGATCATACGGCCTTCTACGATAAAGATCACATCCTCACAGATATTGGTAGAAAGGTCGGCGATCCTTTCCAGGTTATTGGATATACGATTTAGCTGGAGAGCGCGTTCAATGGTCTTGGGATTATCCATTATATAGGTGATCAGTTCCCGGTAGATCTGCTCCTGGATCTCATCAACTATATCATCCTGCTTGCATACTTTGGCCGCCAACTCCACATCTTCTTTAATAAAAGAATCAATGGCATCTTTGACCATCTTTTTACATATTTCAGCCATACGGGGAATATCGATCAAAGGTTTCAACTGGGGCCTTTCGATAAGAAAAAGAGAACTTTCTACAATGTTCACAGCCTGATCTGCCATTCGCTCCAGATCATTGTTCATCTGCGCGATCATCATGATCATACGCAGGTCTTTGGCTGTTGGTTGAAACTTAGCAATGATAACCGTGCAGTATTCTTCGATCTCGATCTCATAATCATTTGCTCTCGGTTCGTCTTTTTCTGCTACCTCGGTTAGAAGATTTTTATCTTTATTTAATAAACCGGCAATACTCTTATCGATCATACTTTCAACTAATCCTGCATAAGAGATCAGCTGGCCTTTTAATTTTTCCACTTCTTGTTTAAGCATTATTTCCTCCCTCTTGGAAGCGGCTCTTATTATCCAAACTTTCCGGTTAAATAGTCCTCGGTCATTTTATTCTTGGGCACTGTGAACAGCTCATCAGTCGGCGCATACTCGATCATTTCTCCCAGATACATGAAAGCTGTATGCTGGGAAACCCTGGCTGCCTGCTGCATGTTATGAGTCACTATAACTATAGTATAGTCTTTTTTCAGTTCCTCGATCAGCTCCTCTATTTTCCTGGTCGAGATTGGATCGAGACTGGCACAGGGCTCGTCAAAAAGTATAATCTCAGGCTTGACCGCCAAACAGCGGGCGATACATAAACGCTGCTGCTGGCCGCCCGAAAGGGCCAGAGCGCTTTCCTGCAATCGCTCATGCACTTCTCCCCAAAGAGCCGAATCCCTCAAAGATCCTTCCACCCTCCGGCGTATCTCCTGTCGATCCCTTAGTCCATTTATTCTCAATCCATAGGCCAAATTATCGAAGATACTCTTAGGAAAAGGATTCGGCTTCTGAAAGACCATCCCCACTCTTCTTCGGATATCAACCACATCGACTCCCTGTCCAAAAATATCCTGTCCATCCAAAAGGATCTCTCCATTTTGGCTGGTTTGAGGGATAAGCTCATTCATGCGATTGAACAAGCGGATAAAAGTTGATTTTCCGCAGCCTGAAGGCCCGATGAGTGCGGTGACCTGATTTTCATAGATGTCCATATTTATATTTTTTAAAGCCTGTTTTTTACCATAAAAGAAATTAAGATTCCTTACTTGTATTTTCACTCTGCCGCTCATGTTTCTGCTGCTCCTCTTTGCCTCTGACGAATGATGATCGCAGCCGCAGATATCGATAACACCAGGATCAACAGGATCAATGCGCATCCATAGGCAATCTGGGTCTGCTGTTCAGGATGGGTCCCTTCGGTCATCAAGGCATAAATATGATATGGCAGAGCCATGACTTCCGAAAAAAACGATCTAGGAAATCCTCGGGTATAAAAAGTCGCAGCTGTGAACAGTATAGGGGCAGTTTCACCTGCGACTCTCCCAATACTCAAGATAACACCAGTGAGTATTCCTGGTGAAGCGGTCGGTAGAACGATATTCTTGATTGTCTGCCAGTGAGTAGCGCCTACAGCTAAAGAAGCTTCCCTATAGGACTGGGGCACGGCCAGCAGCGCTTCCTGGGCTGCGGAAATGATCTGGGGAAGCACCATTATTCCCAGGGTCAAACTTCCCGACAGTGCGGATACTCCAAAACCAAAAAATTTAACAAAGATCCCGAAGCCGAACAATCCAAAAACCACCGACGGTACTCCTGCCAGATTGTTTATGCTCATGCGAATAATATTAACGATAAATCCCTTGGGAGAGTATTCGGTTAAATAGATCGCAGAGGCCACTCCCAGCGGCAAAGCAAAAACTATCGCCCCGACTACCAGAAAAACCGTGCCTACGATCGCGGGCCCGACCCCGCCAGCAGTCATTGCGTCCTTTGGCACGGAGGTAATAAACTCCCAGGACAGAATTTTAAATCCTCTGACTACAATAAAATAGATGATGGATCCGAGAAAAAACAATGTAATGGCGATACACAGAAACAGTGTGGCGAAGCCGATATTCTGTGTAACCCTTTTATTCACCGGCCCAATCCTAATTTGATGCGGAACCGGCGGCTGACGAGCTCTGCTATAACATTGAAAACAAACGTGATGATGAATAATATTAGTCCGATAGCAAACAATGAGTTATAATGGGTGCTTCCCATTACTGTCTCTCCCATCTCAGCAGCAATGGTGGCAGTCATGGGACGGACCGGCTGGAAAAAGGTATGCGGGATCACGGCCGCACCTCCGCAGACCATGAGTACCGTCATGGTTTCTCCGACAGCCCGGCTCATACCCAAAATTATGGCGGTAGATATTCCGGAAGCAGAAGCCGGGAGAACGACCCTGGTCAGAGTCTGCCACCGGGTAGCCCCAACCGCAAAAGACGCTTCCCGGAAACTTCTCGGAACAAAACTCAAGGCATCTTCGGCAATGCTGCAAACTGTGGGAGTCGCCATAATCCCCAGGATCAGGGCCCCTGTGAACGCGGTCAAGCCTACGGGAAGATTCAACAGATCCTGAAGGAGAGGTGCGACTATCACCATACCAAAAAAACCATACACAATGGATGGAATTCCTGCCAGCAGTTCAACCATGGGTTTTAGGAATGCCTTCAGGCGTTTTCCCGCTAATTCATTGATAAAAAGGGCACTGCCCACACCCAAGGGAACACAAATAAAGATCGCGCCAAGAGTAACCCAGAATGATCCCAATATAAGCGGTAGGATCCCAAATTCAGGAGGTTCATAAGTAGGATACCAAAATTTTCCGGCTATGAATTTTAAGAAAGGGACTTCCTTAAAAACAGGAAGTCCCTCCAAAAAAAGAGTTATCGTGATCCCCGCTAAAAAAACAAGGGATGCAAAGGCCAGGACCGTAAAGCCCCATTTATAGATGCGTTCTTTAAGACGCCTGGCCTTTGCACTTATCACTTTTTCAACTCCCTAATATATTCTCTTTACTGTAACGGAACAAACCCGGCTTTGTCCACCAGTTTTTGTCCATCCTTGCTGAGAATAAAATTAATAAAATCAGCAATAACACCTTGGGGTTTTCCATTGGTGTACATGAACAGCTTGCGGGCTAAAGGATAGGAGCCATTAATTACATTCTCATTGGTAGGATTTACTGAATTGACTGTGAGACCTTTGACTGAAGACGACAGATAACCGATCCCAACATATCCGATAGCAGCAGGAGTTTTAGCCACGATCTGTGCCACGGCATTATTGGATGCGTTCATCAAAGCATCAGGTCTAACTTTTTCTTTGTCCAATGCCAGTTCATTAAAAGTTTCAAAAGTACCGCTGGAACTGTCCCGGGAAATGACAACGATCTTCCCCTTTTTACCACCGACATCCTTCCAGTCGGAAATCTTTCCGGTATAGATCGCCTTAATCTGCTCCAGACTCAATTCACTGACAGGATTGCCGGGATGGACGATAACCGCGATTCCATCCATAGCCACAACGTTTTCATACAGATCAACTCCATTCTGTTTCGCCGTTTCCTTTTCCTTATCTTTGGCACCCCGGGAGGCATCGCCGATATCAGCGGTTCCGTCGATAATGGAAGAAATGCCTACCCCTGAACCTCCACCCTGTACAGAAATATTCACTTCAGAGTGCTGATTCATGAAAACCTCCGCGCAGGACTGTGCGATCGGAAGCACTGTGGTCGATCCTTTGATGGTGATCTCATTTTTCCCGGCTAAGGCAAAAACTCCTCCCACCAAAGCCATACTGATCAATCCGATTAATAATTTTTGTCCATTGATTCTCATTCTTTTCTCCTTTTGATTAGAATTTATAATGTAAAGTTAAATTGGCATACATATCCGATCCTGGTTTGTCGCCTTCATCAGGATCATTATAAAACGTATACTTAATATTTGGTATGATTTTGACATTCTTCCAGACCTGGAAACTGATAGCTCCGATAATAAAGTTGGATTCGACATTGTTGGCAAAAGGCACATAACCAATACCGCTACCCTTGAAGCTTTCTTTAAATCCATCGCCAAAATTTCTGTCATAACGGGCAATGATGTCAGTCTTTTCTCCGGCTTTGATCACAGTGAAAACTGAAAGCACAGTGTAATCCAGAGAAGTATCATTATGGGAATAATGTTTGTTGGCAAACTGCAAGCCGAATCGACCCCAGTCTCCACTATAGGAAGCAAATCCCTGATAGACATAATAATTTTTGTCATCAGGCTGGGATTCATAGTCACCATATACTTCTGCATAGAATCCGTCAGTCAACTGGAAGCTTAAGAAGCCATAAAATACTTTGCCCTGATTGGTTTCCGCCTTATTTGAGGATCCATTCCCGTACATGATGATATAGGTGGTTTTTTTGGCGGAATCGAGATTACCCTTCATGGAGATCCCTAAATCACGAGAGGAACGGAGCTTCAGCAGATCCAATGGAGTCTTTTCTAAAGCCCGGTAACCCCAGATACCCTCAATTGTATCAAAAGTAGGGGGTGACTGAATCCCGGCCTTCATGCTCTGGCCACCAAGCTTGAAACTCAGGTAAGCATCCTTAACAAATGGATTCAAAGATGAGGATGTTTTGAAATCTCCGGGAGAATTCATCTCATACCGTAACCTTATTTTAACGCCATCTGTAATATCAGCATTATAGGTGAGATAAATTCTTCTTAACCAAAAACCATGATTCCCCTCGAAGTCTTCATTATTATGGCTGAGGACAGAGTAATATTCGTTGATCATATAACCATCAAACTTTCCTTGCGCCTGAACACTTCCGGGAATTAAAAGAGCAGCTGCACATAAAGCCACAAGCAGGTAACTTACTTTTTTCATTTTTTTTCTCCTAAAATAGATTTTGTTTTTGTTTCTTGTTTTTTAGCGGTCTTGTTTTTCATTAAACCTCCTAAATATTTTATCAATTCGCATTCTGCTTGAATTTTGTTAAATCGGGATAAAAATAGTGTTAATTTTTAGTTAAGATTAAGGATTCAATAATAGGAGAGTATTATTGATTTTAGAGTAAATCTCACAGGAATCCTTCTTGGATTCTGAGGCAGGAACTAAATATTTCTTATATTTTTCCCTTTGACCAGGAAAAAGAAGTCAAGCTGATTTTCGTCGTTTTTTATCGTCGCTGCAAATCATGAGGCCTTTTGCCCCACCAAGAACGACTTCCACTAATCCTTGACATCCATTTTGTCGTGATCTATATTTCTTAGCGGTGGCTGAATGGGATAATGAAAACTAAGATACACACCAAGCTACTGCAACAGAAAAGCAAAATCTCATATATTGAAGGCAGAGATCAAAGGGCTACATATAGCATGCCGATCAACCTATAATGACCTTGGAGAAGGATAGCAGACATGGATTCAAAAGCTTATGCGGATTATGATTATTGGATCAGGAAGGGGACAGAATTCCTTAACGACGTAAACACGCATGCCCAAGCGCTTTTCGCTTTCAATAAGGCGATAAGGATCAACCGGAAAAGCGCCACGGCCTGGGCGTTTAAAGCTTACATCTTCTTCTTCAGAGGTTTCCATGCAGAACGTGCCTCCGATTTGATCCAACTCGCCTCGTCGCTCGAGCCGGAAAATCCAATCGTCCTATTCTATAAGGCCTACAAGCTCCACTGGGATGGCAAGCAACTGTTGGAGCCGCTTGAATTGGTTGAAAGGGCCCTTGAGAAAAGCCCGAACCTGGCGTTGGCCTGGGTTCTCAAGGCGGATATCTTCGAAAAATTGAACTGGCTTGAAGAGTCCCTGATGGCCTTCAACAGGGCGATCTTCCTGGGTATTAAGAACAGCTTCCCTCATGGACATAAAGGGGACGTTCTTCTCTCCCTGAACCGATACCAAGAGGCTATCGAGGCCTATGATATGGCGATCTCCAGGAACCCGAATTTTTTTGGTTGGCCGGCGGGAAAAGGCATCGCACTCGCCAAGCTCGGCCGCTATGAAAAGGCCATAGAGATGTACGACAAGGCTATCCAGATGATCACTATCGACGAAACAATCTATTACAACAAAGGCATCGCGCTGATGATGCTCAAGCGTTATGAGGAAGCGCTTCAGTTGTTCGATAAGACGATCGAGATGAATCCGAATTACGCGCCTGCCTGGAACAACAAGTCTTGGATCTTCAGAAAATTGGGGCGTTACAAAGAAGCGAAAAAGGCTTCGGAAAGGGCGGTCGAGATCGATCCCGAAATGGTCAATCCCGATTACTGCACTGCCAGGGATGCAGCAATGCAGGGAAATAAGGCTTCGGCTTTGGTATATTTGATGCGAGTGTCAAAAAATATCCCAGACATCGAAGAGAAGATGAAAGGAGACCCCGCATTCAAGGATTTCTGGGAACACTAGACCCGGCTGGTAAAACCGCTCATTGTAGATGGGGTCTGTAGATGGGGTCAGACTGACCTATATTAATGATTTAAATATAGATGCGTCCAATTCTAAAGTAATTTTATTGCTTACACGAGCGATTTTGGGGCCAAAAACATCTATCTAAGTGTAAGGATACACGGATAGACAACCAATAACGAGAGCGAAAGACATTATGATTCAGGTCTCATTTGACAGAGCCCCTATCTTTCCCACTCCCCTCTTTTTTAGCTCAGACCGGGATCCGAATACTAAAGATCGTTCCTACTCCCGGCCGACTGGTGACGTCTATGGTCCCTTCATGAAGAAGAACGATATGCTTTACGATGGATAACCCGAGTCCTGTGCCGCCGACCTGTCTGGACCGGGATTTATCCACCACATAAAAACGTTCGAACAAACGGGGCAGGTCTTTTTCTTGAATCCCGATTCCAGTATCTTCGACCAAGATCTCAAGTTCATCGTTTATCCTATCTGCTTTAATAGAGATTGTTCCTTTTTCGGTATATTTGAGGGCATTGTCAATAAGATTGATGAACATCTGCTCTAAACGATAAGCATCACCACTTACCTTTGGAAGGCCTTCTACTGCTTTTAATTCAAAATCAAGGTTTTTATCTTTGATCTTTTGCTCAAAGATCTTCATGACGTTTTCGATCACAGACAATATGTCAACCTCCTCCCTTACATGCTTTATCTCCCCTGATTCCAATTCAGAAAGGAGCAGCAGGTCATTGACTATATTGATCAACCGATCGGTATTTCGCTTCACGATCTCCAAATATTTACTCTGGTCACCTTTGGTCTCTTCTTCGATAGTTTCCAGGTAACCTTTAATAGATGTCAAAGGAGTCCTAAGTTCATGGGAGACATTCACCACGAAATCCCTTTTGATCTTTTCAACACTCTTGATCTTGGTTACGTCACGAAAAGTAACTACGATCTCATCTCTGGCCTCAATATAAGCTGCGCTGCACATATAAATCTTTTCCTGTACACGTATTTCCGCGCTATGTCCTACCTTATCCGTTTGTACCTTTTTTATGAATCTATTGAAATCAGGATCACGGATAACTTCCCAATATAGTTTTTCTTTAAGATCTTTCGCTTGAACCATGTTTTCAAAACTTTTATTCCACAGGAGAATCCGTCCTTCTTCTTCCAATGTAATCAAACCTTCTTCTATAGAATTTATGATGCCCGCAAGTTCATCTTTTCTTGTGTTCAGTTCAGAAAATAGTCTTTTTATTCGGTCAGTCATAAAATTATAGCTTGAAGCTAATTCCTGAAGTTCTCCTCTTTGCTTAATAAATACCTTGGTGTCGAATTCACCGGATGCGATCCTACGGGAAGCAGCACCCAATTCATTTATGGGCTTGGAAAAAGAACGGGAATAAAAAACAGCAGCCGCCAGTGCCAGAATTAAAATCACGGTCATGACGCTCAGCAGCCGCCAGCGTATGCGAATCAAAAATTTACTGATATCACTAAGATAACGGCTGAGACGCAATACATAAGAGACTTCACCATTAACTACCACCGGCAGCCCTATATAAAGCATATCTTCCTTAACGGTCCGGCTGTATCTGACGGATTGTCCCGGCTCCCCGGTAAATGCTTTTATGATCTCCGGCCGGAACTTATGATCTTCCATCACAGCCGGTTCTTCATCGGAATCAGCCAGCACCACCCCATCATTATTCACGATCGTCAATCTGGTACCTAGTTCCCTGCCCAGATCTTTAACCAATTCATCCAGTCCTTCTATTTTGTTGTTCTCCAAATAAGGACTGATCCGGTCTGTTACAACCGCCCCCAATTTCCGCAGCTCACTAGAAAGAACCCGCAAATGAAAAGATTTGATCAACTGAAAGGAAACAAGAGCGATCAGTACTGTTAATATGACAATAATAAAAAAATATCCGCTGTAAAGTTTTAAAAAAATAGATTTTTTCATTTTTCCAGTTTATATCCGATCCCTCTTACATTTTTAATAATATCTCCATATTCACCCAACTTTTCCCGCAAATGCCGCACATGCACATCAATGGTTCTGTCAACCACCGCTTTTTCCTGGCCCCAAAGATAATCCAGTATCTTGTCTCGTGAAAAAACCCATCCGGGTTTGGAAGCAAGAAAATAGAGGATCTTGAACTCGGTAGATGTCAGTTCGATCTTCTTTCCCATAAGTTTAACCTCGTGTTTATCACTGTCTATGGTAATAAGATCACCAATTTCAACCAGCGTTGTTTTCGGTTCTATGGCCCTCCTCCTCAACACAGCTTTAACCCTAGCCACTAATTCCCTGGGAGAAAATGGTTTTGTGACATAGTCATCCGCCCCCAATTCCAAACCGAGAACCTTATCTGTTTCATCTTCCTTGGCGGTAAGCATGATGATGGGGATATTCTCCCATTCAACGTTCTTTTTTAATTGCTTACATATCTCAAATCCATCTATATCAGGAAGCATAAGATCAAGAATCAATAGGTCGGGAATTTTATTTTCCAGAAAAGTATAAAATTGATCTCCATTCAAAAAACCAGCTACTTCATATCCTGCTTTTTTGAGATGCAGCGTTACTAAATTTAGTATGTCGGGTTCATCATCCACAACGGCTATCAAAGGATTCATGTTTTCCCTTAAATATTTCTTTGAATAATTATATGGATTAATTTTATCATAAACAACCTAATTCTATTAATAGGAATGAGATCATAGCTGGCGGTCGTTAAGGCTCCGCCGCTTTTTAAAAAAGTAAAAAACCGGAAGCGCGATCAGCAAAAAGATCAGTCCCGCATAGGCATGGACCGGTTTTCTCAGCAGCGTATTGACCACAAATAAAAATGTTATGGAAATAAAGATCAAAGGCACCACCGGATATCCCAAGGTTTTATAAGGCCGCGAAAGCTCTTTTCTCCGCACTCTGAAGATAAAGATCGAGGCTGCCGTTAATCCGAAAAACACCCAATCCGTAAATACTACATAGGTGATCAGATCTTCAAAAGTCCCCCAAAATAAAAGCAGGATCATGGCCCAAACCGACTGCACCAGTATGGCATAAACCGGTGTCCGGAAACGGGGGTGAACCCAGGCTAGCTTCTTAAAGAAAAGGCCATCCCTGGACATGGCATAATAGATCCGGGGCGACGATAGAGTATAGATCCCCAGAGTACCGAAAGTTGATACCGCGATCATCACTGCCACCAAAATACCCCCAAAGGGAAGAACAGTAGAAACTGCTTCTGCGGCCAGGCTGGTCGATGAGGCGATCCTGCCCACTGGCAGCAGTAGAATGTAAGCCAGGTTGGTCAGCAGATAAACAGCGGATACAATAACAGCCCCCAAGATCATGGCCTTGGGAATGGTTTTTCGGGCCTCCCGGGCTTCCCCGGCCACAAAGGAAGCATGCTGCCAACCGCCGTAAGACCATAACACGCCGATTAGAGCCAATCCAAAAGCTGCTACCTGGCTTCCTTGGGTAGATACTCCACTCATCTTAAAAAAATCAACATCCGATTTTCCGAAAATAATGCCAATGAGGATCACAGCTCCAATGCCCAAGAGTTTAAGGCCGGTAAAAACATTGGTGAATACTTCTGCGGCCTTAACCCTCAGGATATTGATCACAGTCACGATGATCAAAGCCAGGATAGCTGCCAGGGTTATTCCTGTCTGGTCGAGCGGAAAAATAAAAGCCAGATAATAAGCACAGGCGATACTCAAAGCGGCATTGGCGCCGGAAGTTATAACCAATAAATATGCCCATCCGTAGAGAAAACCGAAAAGCTCGCCATAAGATTCGCGTAAAAAAACATAGACGCCTCCCGACTGAGGAAACATCGAGCTCAGCTCGGCAAAGGTAAGCGCACCGGTTAAAGTAATGATGCCTCCAATCCCCCATACCAGGAAAATCAGCAGCGGTGACGGCAGGTAACCGGCGATCTGTGAGGGAGTTAAGAAGATTCCAGAACCAATGCATGATCCCACCGCCACCATGGTGAGGCCGTATAAGCCAAGCTCCTTTTTTAAATCAACCATCTATCTCACGGATATAAATATTTCTGAAATAGAGGGTTGAATTATGAGCTTGGAGTTCGATCTGGCCGCTGGGATAGATCGGCTTGTC